>NZ_JAQIBL010000271.1 GCF_027859075.1 Oceanispirochaeta sp.
GCGTAGCCCGCCGACATGAACAGAGCGCTCTTGACCATCTACCTGAAAAATCATCAGTCCCGCTTTTAAATCATGGAGGTAAATCCTTCCCTTACTCCCCTGAATGATCAGGCTTTCGGGCATACCTGTCTCCAGCCAGCCCATGGCCATACGGACAGTAACACCAGAATGAGTCACAGCTTCAATATAGGGAATCCTCCGCGCCGGAAGGAAGGGATCATCTGTGCTGCCGCCGATTCCGGCACTGGCTATCTCTCCAAAAAAATAATGCACCAGGTCAAGGCGGTGGGAAGTCGGAAATTCATTGCAAAAATAAAGAGCTTCAGGTGTCCCGATAACCCCTTCTCTGAGCTTATCGGCAATGTAACGGATCGATGGATAGCCCCGTCTATAGTATGCCACTCCCAGACAGCGGTCTGATTTATCCGCAGCGGCAATCATGGAATCACATCCTTTACTGTCGATAGACATGGGCTTTTCAACAAGAACATGCTTACCAGCTTCCAGGGCCATCATCGTATGTTCCCGGTGTAGAGGGTGGGGACTCGCTACATATATGGCATTAATATCAGGTGAAGAAATCAATTCATCTAAGGAAGAGACATAACGGCCATGACCATGCCGCTCTATAAAGTCCTCACCAGCTTCTTTATTTCTTCTATGAACCAGAATCAGTTCTGAATTATCCAGTAAGTACAAAGGCGGTCCGGATTTCCGCTCACACACATCTCCGGCACCAATCATTCCCCATTTAATCATTTCATCTGTCCTCCTATCAAAAACTTCATACAGCTGAAGAGGAAAGTCAAATCAGATCTTATGATTCCCCCCTTTTTATGATAAATAAATAATTTTTATAAAAGGGGAAAAATAGACAAGGTATCTTAAAATATGTTATGGTAAATTTCAACGAAGGAAGTGCATTGTTGTACTTTCATATCCACAACAGAGAACGCTACCAAACAACTTAGGAGAGACTCATGTCAAAGCCACTCAACCAAACATCCCCCATCGATGATCCTTTATCGCCTGAAAATATCCACGCTCGCTTTAGACAAATCTCTGCACCGGGCACAGGGCGAAAGGCGTACCAGCTCACCCTGGGCGAAAAGTTTGCACAAGCCTTGTATTATTTTTCTCCCTTATTTACGGAGGACGGACGGTGGCTGGTTTACAACCAGCACGATGTAGAAGGAGATGTGATTTCCCATACCTGTTGGATAGCACTGGATATACTGACAGGCAAACAGCATAAGCTGGCTGAGGTGGCACAAGCTTCAGGGTTTATTCATGACGGCGAATCCGCCACCTTAAATCCTGTCCGGAGAGAGTTGATTTACAACACCGGACGAACCTACCGGACCGTACACATCGAAACCGGAGAAGATCGGCATTTGTTTGATATTCCTCCACAACGGAAGGCGCAGGTTCAGAATTGCGTATCCCCCTGTGGACGTTATTTCTTCTATATTTCCCATGATGCGGAACAGTGGCGGATCATCAAGAACGAGGGGAAACGCCCTATGACGGATGTGCACATTATGCGCTATGATCTTGATTCGGGAGAACAGCATCTGGTGCTCCGTCTCAATGCATTCTGTAAACACATCATCGCTTACGGTCCCCGACACCTCTGTCTGTCTTACGACCATCTGCCGGTGGAACATATGTTGTTGCTCACTGATTATGAAGGTGGATGGTATACCGCCTTACGCACGGAAATCATTCCGGAGAATCACACCTGTCACTACAACGTCAGCCGACAAGGCTTACATTATGAAGCTGGCGGTGGAAGCATCCCTGCCCTTGGCGGGATCACCTGCCCCCGGACCCACCGTCGGATGGAATTTCCTACTCCCCTAATGAAAGGCCGACATGTAGCTGCGGTACCCGACGGTACGCGATGGATGACAGACGGATTGGAGCCAGCTGGCCGCGTGCTGTTCAGCCTTACAGATCTACCGTCAAACACTCCCCCTGTCTGGCAACAACTCAGTGGACCCTGGCCTACCTACGGAACAGGACAGAAATCCCATGGACACCCCAGGGTTACCCCCTGCGGCAGATGGGTCCTCCTTCTGGGAGGAGATCCGGAAACCCGGACCAACCAGCTTTTCCTGCTCGATATTCAGGATGTGCCCCTCTCCCGAGGGCTCCCCGACTTCGCGGGCGAGGCGGGAATGGATTTCCCAGTGTAATCCTCATACCCCGTCAGGTGATAAGGCTTTAGGCAAGACTTAAGCCCCTCGTAATTTTCCGGATAACAGGCCATGATGCCCTGATTATTTACTTTGCACGTATCATTTCATGAAGACAATCATCTTTTTATTAATCGCTATATATGATAATATTCCATATGAAAAAAATTAAAAAATCACTATTCCTTTTAGGAGATTCCATATCAATTCATTACAGACCTTTTTTATTAAAATCATTGAACCCGCAATGGGAAGTTAATGGAAAAGATGGCTTAATCGAAGCCATGGAAGATCTTGATTTCCCTCGAGGAGCCAATGGCGGGGACAGTGACATGATCCTGGACTATTTAAGAGAGACTCTCCCATTTCCCGGTACTGAATTGATCCTCTGCAATTGTGGACTACATGACATAAAAAGATACCCGGATAAGCAAGGCTGCCAAGTTTCGTCCAGTCTATATGAAAGAAATCTAGAGGAGATTCTATCTCTCTGTAGAAAGACTGACACTAAATTTGTTTGGATTACAATAACAGAGTTTGATGAGACGATTCATAACCAACGGCAAACAAGCTTTAAAAGACTCAAAAAGGATCTCTATTTATATAACAACATTGCCCTTGAAGTTATGGAGCGTAACAATGTGGATATTATTGATTTATCAGGGTATACCAGATCCTTGGGACTATTAGAAAAGTATATAGACAGTGTGCATTTTTCCTTAGAGATAAGAAAGTTACAGGGCGAGTTCCTGGCTGAACAATTCCAGAAACTGGTGGACTGAAACGCTTCAGAGTATGGAATCAATATTTAATATCAATGGAATAGCTCTTCCTTTATGAAATCTTCCAGCAGATAAAGTATTAACCAGAACCTTTTTTCCATCAGGAGAAAAAACAGGATGTAAACAAACACGTTCCGGATTTCTTCCCCTCACTTCCTTATTTGTTGTGCATCGTTTTAGAGGATAAGTGTTAATAGTTTCTCCACTATAACTGTCAATAAAGACCACACGCCCTGGAACAGATGATTCATCGGAGACAATGAGACTATGGTCCGTGGGATTAACAGAAGGGTGCCCGCCACTACAATGGGAGGAAATTTTCTTGTAATCTGATCCGTCATAATTGACAAAAGCCAAACACATACTTCCTTCAATACCAGGGTCCGGCCCATACCCAATCAGTCTCTCCCCATCTGGGTGCCAGCTCCAGTGCAAACCGCGCTTATCCTCACTGAGATCCAGAGCAAGCCGGATATCCGTCATATCTTTATTAGATGTAAATATGTATGCAAGACGCGGTTCTCCTCTTTCTTTGACCACACAATGGTTGCCAAAGTAAAAAAGGAATCGGCTGCCTTGCTGATTCCAACGCACGGCATAGGTCATTAAGGTCAGTCCATCCTGAAAAACACTGCTGTGAGCAGGTTTATATGTCTGTCCCCATTTCTGAGCTAAAATTCGATCTTTGCTTTTTAGCCAATCTCGCTTTGGGTGCGATGCCAGCACTTCTTCTGTTGATAATACTAAGGATTCAGGTTTATTGAAGCTGATACGGGAAATGCCATGTTTCTCTCTGGCCATAAAGGGAACAGATGCCGCTTCAGGTTTAAATTTATGATCCCCATATCCTGCTGCATAGAGTAGATTGTGGCTGCCTGACAATCCTGGCTCACCCTGTGGAGGGATTCCTTCTAAATCTCCACTTACACTCCGGGTGTCACCTGTAATAAGATCCACCCTTGTGGTTTTTGGCTCTTTGAATGTTCCATCCTGATGATAGATATAACGGCTGTCAGGCCCCCAGCACTGCCATTTTCCGGTATGCCAAAAACTGGGGATAACCGGCCCTCCCGGGATATTATGAATGAGAGAGCCATTGCGATCAAAGATCCCCAGACGGCATTCATCCTGAGTCTCCCGATCAGTTCCGGCGAGGAGGAGCCGTCCTGAGTTATCGGGAGCCCAGGGGGAGATTGTATAATAACTGTGAATTGTCCATAGATTCTCTATCTGTCTAAAATTTTGATCCAAAGCAAACAGACCTCCCAGTTTTTTTTCCACACAGGGTGAATCCATCCTGTTCAAGGCTTAAAGTCCAGTGTTTAGTGTTATCACTCAGGCTGTAGAGAGTGTATTCCTTACCAGTTGTTTCGTAATGCCACGATGCAATTTCTCCATATCCTCCCAATGCTATGGCATGAACAACTGTATGCTCTTTTCTTGATTCACTTCCAGTCCAGCGATACAAATGTGCAGAACCTTGTAAACCCTCTCCTTTCTCTCCCGGTAGAGGATGATAGGCATCATGCATATATCCATATTGAGGTCCTGATAAGCAGCCTCCGCCTCCATGGAAGATTTTCATGCCTGCAGACCCACGACGGGCAACCAATCGATCCTTTAAAGGGTTCACTTCCAGCTTACCATCCCGGTTATTTAATACCCAGGTCCAAAGGGGAGTTACAGGCTCATCTGCTACAATCCGATCTACAATGTAAATTACTTGAGCACCACACAAAATAATATGCCTCTCAAAAACGTCCAATGGTGCATCGTATAATTCTCCAGCATCATTAGCACAGTGGGAGATAAACCCATCGTCGAAAAATCCCAGAGTTTTTCCTCGTTTCACTGTATCACTCAATCCATCTTTGCTGATTTTACGAATGCCCGATGCTCCATTTTGAGGAATCAAACCAGGGAAGCTGTCTAATGAGGTCCTATGAGCTTTGCTATTTTGAATAAAAGAACAGGTATTATGATGAAGGGATACAATCTCTTGGAGATGCACGAGTCCTCTATAGCAACTATGTCCCGGATCGACAAGAAATCTCTCCCCTCTATGGGTGACGATCAGAGAATTGATATCACCATGGGAGTGAGCCACCGTATTCAAACTTTTTGCACATCCTGCTACGGCTACAGAGCTGTCACCACCCCAACAATCTCTCATATAAGTGTAGCCATTCTCAAAACTACGGCTTCTCTCCAGTTGTTCAGGGCCACGAGCCTCACAACTTCGGGGTAGCAAAATCAAGGTGAAGATACCAATTCCCGGGACAAAACCAAAAGAACTCCGGTCATCGACCATAGGTTGTTCCACAGGAAGATAGGCTTCCTCAAAGAGCCATTTGGCCAGAGAAGCAGACTCAGGATCAACCTCTTTGAGGGTAGCAGCCATATGTAGAAGAATATCTGCAGAAGGGGCAAAGATAGCAGCTGAGTCCCCAAAGTTAAAAGACCGGGACACATGTCCCCAACCGGACAGATTCTTTCTATGGATATGATTGTATACCCAGAAACGAGCTGCTTTTGCATAAGAAGCGCAGTGTTGCAGATCCAGAAGTAAGGGAGCACTTCTCTTATAGGCTTCAGTAATCAGGAAGAGTCCCTGTAGTGCATAATTAGCATACTGAGCGGATTCACCGTAGGATCCATCCTCTTGAAAAAGAGAAAAACAGAGTTTGACTCTCTCAAGATTGTCCTCCAATATGTCCTGCCTTCCTAATACAGCTGCGGGGACTATTACTCCGGCCAAAAGGATGCAGTACCAATTGTTAATCTTTCTGGGAAGGGTATCACAATAATTCTGACAGAGTCCGATGGCTCTCTCTATCAGACAGGTTTCTATCTCTTTTTGCTCTTCAGGAGTGAAAAGAGAAGGACACAGATCATAGGCAAAAGAAACGGACCAGGATAAATGGGCTGTTTCAAGATTCCCAGCAGGAGGATCAAGAGTATGATCCCGGAAAGTTGGGCCGACCCAGTCGCAAACAGGACGTCTGACAATGGCTAAAACAGTAGATCTGATCCAGGCACCTAGTCCTTCATCTTCTTTTATCCGGTAGGAAAGCGCGCTCTCTGAAATATACTCAAAGGCCAGATGCCACCAGTCCTGTGTGGAACTGAGGTTGACCAGTCCTGTCTGACTCTGCCGTTCTTTGCTCTTATTTAAAAAAAGCCAGAGGAGATCATCAAGAGGGGTATTTCTTTTTCTGTTTTTTATAGCCTCTAATTCTGATTCACAAAGGAAGATTGACATTAAGAACCTCCTCTTTGAGACCTCTCGGGAAGGGATACCCGATCAGTTCATCCCAGGACAGTCCTGCAATATCTGCTTCGGTTAATGCCAGGATAACAGGTCCGAAAGCATGGACGTCATTCAAAACCCAACCACGCCGGATATAGTCTTCAATTCGACCTTCTTCCGGAGCAAGACAACCTCTGCAGCAGTTATGTATAGATCCATCAAGAGAGATATAACGCATCAGCCCTGCAATACCTTTCTTCAGTATCTTATAATAAGATTCACCTTCAAGAACCTTTTTTTCCAAGGCTCGGCCCAGAGCATACAGAATTAAACCAGTACCGGAAACCTCCACATAAGATTCGGGGAGTGTCATTTCCTGATGCCACATTCCCCATTCATCCTGGTATTTCAGCACTGCAGACAATAAATCCTTAAGCATTTGAGCATAACTACTGTGATGTTTATGATCGGGAGGAAGAATATCTATAACGTCAGCAAGAGCCAGGAGCCCCCATCCATTACCCCGGCTCCAATGGTCAGAAGAAAAAATTCCAAAACCATTGAATCCCCGGGCTTGATGCAGCATTCCATTATCAGGATTTAATAAAAGATCATAACTTTTCTTCATTTGATCATGGGCTTCATTAACAAGGCTCTCATCACCTTTTCCAAGACCCAGCCAGGTAAGATAGGGAGTCACTGCGTAGACTGTGTCAATCCATACATGCTCACTGTCTGCCTTTCCCGGCATGGAAAAGAGACTCTCAGCAGAACGGGGGTGGTTTTTCAGCAATTCCCGGGAGCTTCTTTCCAGAGCAGGACCTGCCGAATCAAATTCGCCTTTAAACCAGAGATAGGCAGTCCCATTTCCCCCGGCTTCATAACTTTTATAACTCCCGACAATGGAGTCAAGAGGGACTTCTCCCTGAATAAAAGGAGTCATTTGTTGTCGAATATCTTCAATGACTTTTTGATCACCCTTATAAATCCCATATCGGGCATAGGCATACACGGTCAGAAGAGAAGCATACATTTCAACAGGATTTTCGTTTACAGAACGTTTATAGACTTTTTGAATTACTGAATCAAACATTTTTACCCTACCATTATCATATGCAAAGATTTTGGATTAAGATGATAGGGACCTTCATAGCCACTATCTTTCAGAATATCTGCAGCATGTCCTATGGATTGAGGATAAAACCAGGAGTCGAGCATTACAAATTCGGGATCAATCACAGCTTTATCTGGATTGACCCAATCCCGCCGTTTCGTCCTCCAACCCCGATTGTTCATATCTTTGTGCATAAGAGCATGGTCTAGATATTTTTGTGCTGTCTTTCTAACATCTTCCTTTCGATAGTCAGTCAATTTACTGAGATTCGCAAGCATATAAGCACCATCAAAGTCAGGGCAGTTTTTTCCCCCGGGCCAATAGGAACCGTCTTCTCCCTGACACTGAATAGTTGAATCAATGCAACGATCTATATATTTAACGTCCCATCCCCGGTCGTAAAAGATAGGAACCAAATGGATCGTACCAAATAATCCATTCCTCAACTCAGACCCTTTAGATGTTCCAAAAAAACCAGTAGATGGATCTAATAAACCCTCAAGGAAGGGATGGATCTGCTTTTCAATAACGTCATCTACAATGTTGTATCCGAACCAGTCTTTTAAGCCCATAAATATGGTATAGACAGCCAGCACCTGATTCGAAACCCGCCAACACTGTGACCAATCAAGAGACTCCAACCATCGTCGGCAAGTGTCCCCTTCAAGGAGGGGTTCTACAAAACTGGCTTTGATTGCCGGCTTGCGATTCAGGGTTCTCATTGCCCAGGTATAACCTCTGGTCGGATGGAGTTTGACATCCAGCCCTGGTAGTACAGGGTTATCAAAAAAAGGTTGCTGACGGACAAGAACAGATCCATCTTCCTGGAGAAAACTATCTAAATAATCAGCCCAGCTATCGAGATTAGCAACGGGTTGATTGTGAAGTTCATTAAATAAATCTAATATTTGAGTGGCATGGTAGGAACCATAGAAGTTTTCACCGCCATCTGCTGTTTTGGAATAGACTCCAATTTGTTCACCTATCTTCATTGAGCGAACATAATTCATTGCCGACTCCCTGACCTTCTGATACCCCTCTGATTGAGGGTATTGCATAACCATTTATAATCCTCCTATGTGACACATCAATTATGAAATATTTATATGTGAGTTAATAATATCAGAGATGAGATTCATGTCATTTGGAAAGACTTGTCAATCTATGGATAAAACTGCGGAGTATATGGATTTCTATATCGCCGTTTTGATATCACTGCTAGAATCTCAACCGAAATGATACAAAAAAGACAATTTCATCTCCAATATTATATATATCTATCTTTGATAATCCTGATCCCCTTAGCAATGGGTATTGTATTTTATCAACAGACAATAAACGCCGCGATTGCTAGAATAGCTGAAGAGAATACTTTTAGTAAAAACTATATAGAGAAGGTCTTTGAAGATTTAAATAATGAAATGGAGAGAGTTGCCGCCCATTCTATTCAATCTATCCAGAATGACCTGAACAAAGGGGATCTGATAGAATCGGAAAACACTGTTAGTAAATTGCGTTTCTTGATTGGTAACGATCTGATTCCCTATAGCTTAACTGATAAAATCATCTCTGAATATTATATTTTTATAGATAATCCTCAGATTGTCCTGGGACCTACTCATAGTTCAAAACTAGAAAGCTTCTGGAATTATTTGTATCGTTTTGACAATATAAGTATTGATGATTGGTATAGTGAATATGTGAAAGGCCCCCACCGGGGGGAGTATTTAACAAATCAAAAAATTGTTGACGTATCACAAGAAAATCAAAGTGCATACCTGCCCTATATATGGTCATTTCCTCATGGTGAATCAGGCAATGGTGTCATCGTATTTTTTCTCTCCATCCAGGAAATAAAAAACTTACTTTCCCTGGTATCAAATAAAGGGAATGCATCTGTTTTACTTCTGAATAAACAAGGTGACATTATTATTTCCTCTGAAGAGACAGATCAGCTGCTCTCCAGAGATCTTTACTCAGAAGAAAAAGATGTTTTAATGAAAGCAGAAGGGCACAGTTTTATTAGTTCTTTTTCTCTGGATTCCCTTCCCATGAAATTATTGATCTACCAGCAAAAGGATGAAATCAAAAAACAGGCTCGTTATATATCACAATTGACCATCATCATTATTATTAGTCTTTCTGTTTTAGGAATCGCCCTTGGAGTCTATGTCTCGTATATTAGCTCAAAACCCCTTTTTACAACTCTCAAAGAAATACAGGAAAATCATCCTGAGAGGTCTGGTGAGATCATTAAAGGAAATGATTTGCAAAGTTTTTTTAGGGAGTTAACTGGTCAGAATAACATCCTTAAAGGTAAAATAGAGAGTACGAAAATCTACAGTGAGCAGATGTTTTTTCAATCTCTCTTCTCAGGAGAGAAAAGTGGAGATGAATTAGAGTCTTTAGCTTCTGAACTCAAATTTTCTCTGGATAATGAATTCTATATAATAGCCTGTGCTGAACTCCCTTTTAATTTTGATCATGATCAGATGGTCACACAGATGCTTTTAAGAGAGTATATAAAATCCGATTATGACAATAATTTTTTTTACCACCAGACAAATCACAAACAAATTGCTTTTATCACAGGGACCAACAAAAAAGAGATAGATCATGCATCAAAAGCAGCATCCCATAAATTCTTAAATTTAAAAAAAGACATAGAAAGAGAGTTAGGAATCAGTTTAAGAATGGGGATGGGAACACCTAAAAAAGCATTATCAAAACTATATGAATCTCTTTCAGAGGCCAGAATAGCTATCAGGCATTATCAGAAGACTTCTAACAGCTTTGTCAGTTTCATTGAACTTGATACAGGGAACCTAATCCATTATGACTTCAATTTAGAATCAGAAACACGTTTACTCAATTTGATTAAAATTGGAAAAATAGATGAACTGGAACAACTATTAGCAGAGCTCAAACATAAAAATATTGAATCGGAGCAAAAATCAAGAGCCGAAAAACTCCTATTCATACATGACCTTATGGCTTCACTCTTAAAAATATACTCCGAATCAGCCATAAACAGCATTGCACTGGAACAGAAAATTAGAGAACTCTTAAATCGTGATACTGTTAAAGTGGAAGAGCAATATGAAAAGGTTAGAGAGCTCTTTCTGGAAGTCTCCAATAGGGTGAAAATAGCAGATTCCAAAGAGAAATTAGAACAAAAACATGCAATGACCCTCTTTATTGAAGCGAACTTTCAAGATCCAAATCTATGCTTGGATTTAGCAGCCGAACACTTTAAACTCTCTACCTTTTATTTCTCCAGACTTTTTAGTCAGCAATTTGAAATTCCTTTCAGACAACATTTAGAACAAAGACGCCTGGAGTATGTGAGACAGCAACTCAAGGATTCAAATAAACCTCTTAAAGAAATTGCCACGGAAGCTGGGTACAGCTCATTAAACACATTTAGTAAGGTTTTTAAAAGAATTTATGGCTATAGTGCTTCTGAGTATAGAAAAGTTAATTCAAAATTCAGTTCCTAGGCAGGATCGCTCCCGATAGGCTCCAAAAATCCTTTGCACTGCTGTATATGCTATTTTTGGACGCCTATATTCATCACAAGTCCCTTTGTTATTAAATGCCCTAGGTCTCTTCACAGCTCTACCTGACTGATATGTTCTCCCATCACAAAACTGCCAAAGGGCAACACCTGCCAGAGCATCATCCTCACAGATTCTGGTACAAACTGTTTCAAGGTAATCTTCCTGATAACCTTCTGTCCAATGGCTTCTTAATGAATCTCTCCAACCATAAATTGCCCCGGCTCCTATTTCACTTAGAATAAGAGGTTTATTTTTATGATTAGAAGAATTCTTATGTTCTATGAGTAAATTTATTTCTTGATTGATTCTATCTAAAGGCCGGGTCACTTCTTCTGCAGGATCTTCATCATCCATCTCATACCACCCAGGATAGGTATTGATACTGATGACATCACAAAGTTCCAGGTACAAATCATCGAGAGGATGATTTGTGGCATAAGTGATAAGACGGGTTCTATCTTCTTCTCTAATAGCACGAAAACAGCTTTCATAAGCCTGTCTGGAACTTTCTTTATGAGAATCTCCCTCGTTTAGGAAGCCCCACATAATGACACTTGGGTGATTGTATGAATTTCTAACCATCAAGCGGTGTTGTAATTCCATATCTTCCATAAAATCTGGACGGGAGAAGTGTCTGTCATTATGCTGCCAGGAAAAACTTTCTTCAAAAAAAAGAAAACCTGATTCATCACAAAGATCAAGAAAGCGTTGATCCTGTGGGTAGTGACTACCTCTAATAAAATTACAATTGAGATCTTTGAGTATCTGAAGATCCTGTACCAGTTGGCTATAAGGGAGAGCCGGTCCGAACTGAGGATGAGATTCATGCCGATTATATCCCAGTAATTTGACTGGTTGGCCATTAAGTGTAATCTGTCCCTTATCTGTACCAACAATACGTATTCCAAAGCGCTCGATAACAGTATCACTGTGTTTTCCATCATCAACTCTTACAATGAGCTCATAAAGAGCAGGGTCATCAAGAGTCCAGATGCGGGCATCAGGAAGAACAAAAGAAAATTCCATATTAGTTTGAGAGGAAAAGTTCGGATTCTCTATCTCAAGAAGAGTGTGTCCTCTTTTTCCAGAACTGTTGTACTCTCTTATACAAACCTTAAAACATATCTTTTCAATTTCAGTATTTTGAACTTCTTCCTGAAAAAAAATACGGGCCGAGATCTGAGGTTTTGTAATATTTTCCGTTTTAATTTGAACTCTATCCAGAGCCAAGGGACCTGTGGAATGCAGATCAATCCCTCTAAAAAAACCCCCATAGGAATAAAAATCGGTTCGTTTATCAAAGAGGGGTGTTTTATTAATATCCAGACGGTTATCACTCAATACAACAAGCTCAACTTCTCCATTAAATTTTTCAGGAATTGGAATTGTCATACCTGTGTAAGGGAGACGACAAAGACCGATCTCTTCCTGATCAATATAAAAGCGGTTCTGCATACCCATACCGGCAACTTTTAAATAGTGTTTTCTCCCTTCTGCCAGGGTAATAAACTTTCTGTATGCAGCCAACCCCTGCTTCCCGGCATAGGCAGGAGTAGCATCAAAGGCCATAGGAACATCCATGAAGTCATCATAGTGAATCTGTCTTTCAGATAAGTTATCAATTTCAAGATCTTCTCCTATAAAAGAAAAATCCCAAAGCCCTTCTAAAGAGAGAACTGATCGCTCAGGGTAGTATGGATAGTGTTTCATTTTCTAACTCCTCTTTTGTCTTTTGTTATTTTTTTTGGTTTACAAATATTCTTAAATATTCCAAATATCAGTATAACTTCACAAAATTGTGAAACAACTATGGCATACATACAACTGAGAGCTGTATTCTTTGGTTCAACAAGAATAATAAATGTAATGGCTACTGTTAAAATTGCTATATTCAAAATCTTTGTAGAGCCCATGACTCTCGTTTTATACTCTTTCATAAGGATTCCATAAAATGATTCTCTCACTGTAGCAATAAAAGGAAGGATTGCCCCTGCCTTTATGATTCTAAGAGTGGCATCAGCTATAGTTTTATCAATGGCGATCAAGTCAGTAAGGATATAGTGCCCAATGGGGGTCATGGAAATAAAAAATAGAATACCAGTAAGTGTGGTTCCTAAAAGGAGAGTTGTAGCGACTGTGGATTTGACACTCTGTTCATCATTTTTATTATAATACAGCAAAGGGACCTGTTTAAACATTGAGAGGGGAGTTAGAAACAAAGCACAAACTCCCCATGCGATTGAAAAGGATGTTATAGCCTGTTCAGGAGAGATCGATCTGGCTAAAGTCGCATGTACTAAAGGAATTCTCAAAGCTCCAATAAATGAAGTTATTATCAATGGTGAATAGAAGGCAAATATATACCTGGAGCTAATTTTCTCTATGTCCTGCTGCTCTGTGATATCCGCTTGCCTACTACCAAATGCACCGGGAATACTTTTAATACTTGCTTTAGTGGCTATTAGAGATAATATGCCTTCAATAAAGACAGCAAAAATCAGTATTAAACCAGCGAGAATAGCCGGTGGAATAAAAAGCAAATCATCAATATTTTTAACAATAATTGCTACAACTAGAATTCTTAATAGAGAACTAAAAGGAATCACAAAAGATTTTTCAAATTTCAATAATATGGCATGGCAAAAATCTTTTAATAACAGCCCTATGGGATAGAGGTTAAAAACTGCAAAAATAGTGATAGCAGCTTTGAGGGTCTCCCCTTGAACACCCATAAAATGACTAAAAATATATCTTGTTAATCCGCTGATGGTGGCAACCATCATTAATAAGACAACACCTATCATTAATTTAATAACAAATAATTTTACTTTTGAGTAGCTGCTCATATCATTTGCTAATGATGTCACCATTGGTCTAACTAAAAACAAAGGGCTGAGCAATAATTTCATCAGGCTGCTTGCCACTGCATAAGCTGAAATATATATATGGGGGGAAGGCAGTCTTGCTAAACCTGCATTTATAAAATTGCTGGTAAATGGTAGAACAACAGCTGCAATCATAAGTGGAAAAAAAAACCTCAAATGT
>NZ_JAQIBL010000272.1 GCF_027859075.1 Oceanispirochaeta sp.
ACTGAGGCGTGGTGAAAAAAATATCAATGAATTGGCTTCCAGTCTTGATTTACCTCAATCGACAGTGGCCACTAATATTATGACCCTTGAAAAAGCCGGATTGATCAGTTATGAGATTCGAAAGGCATCTAAGGGAAATCAGAAAATCTGCAAGAGTATCTATGATGAATATATTATTGCCTATCAGGATAAAATGAATTCCGATGATGAGATCATTACTGTGGAAATGCCTGTGGGATTGTTTATTGAATATGATATTTCATCTCCCTGCGGAATGTGTACATCCACTAAGATCGTGGGTTACCTGGATACACCTGAATCATTTCTGGAACCTGAAAGAATCAGTGCCGGTCTGCTCTGGTTTGAGAAGGGCTTCGTTAAATATCAATTTCCTAATAACTCGTATAATAAGAAGAAACCCGTGAAAAAACTGGAGGTCATTGTTGAACTTTCCTCGGAGATACCCGGGACTGATCCAAAGTGGCTTTCAGACATCACCCTCCTGATCAATGACAAAGAGGTCGGTACCTGGACCAGCCCGGGAGATTTCGGAGACAAGAGGGGGAATTACACCCCCGACTGGTGGAAACTGGAAGGTTCGCAATACGGTCTCCTGAAGAATTGGGTCGTAACAGAAGAAGGCTCCTTTGTTGACGGAAAGCAGATTTCCTCACTGAGGATCGAAGATCTTAATTTGTCTGAACATCATTCCGTCAAGGTGACCTTCGCTGTCAAAGAAGATGCAGAAAATGTTGGTGGAATTAATATCTTTGGCAAGGGTTTTGGTAATTACAGTCATGATATTCTACTGAGTCTATCATTCTGAAGGATGTCCTGCATGTTCATGGAGGCCTCCTTTAAGTATCGATATTCTCATTATAATGGATAAACCTAATGACATCTCTATATTGTTGAATAAACAGAATGAGCTTATGCTTGCCCATGCAGGATTCTTTGATTCAGACCGAAAGGCTCAGCACAAGAGCTATCTTTCTCCTCTGGATTTTCCTGGTTGCTTTTGGGGCCACTCTGGCTATCGTCCTGATTTAGAGAGAGCTGAAAAGAGTGACTCGATTTCGTCCATTTGATTTGGAGGCGTAGAGAGCCTTGTCTGCTTTTGTCTGATAGGAACCCAGCTTGTTTTCTTTATCCGGTACGGCGCCGTAGACTCCGGCGCTTATTGCCACCTGCTTGTCAAACTCCGGGTGATGGATGGCTCCGACTTTTGTTCTGATTCGGTCTATGATCTGAAAGGCTTTATCTTCTGTTGTGTCAGGCAATAGGATGATGAATTCTTCTCCCCCCAGGCGGGCCAGCAGATCGGTGATTCTGATTTCCTGCGCACAGGTATCGGCGATCCTCTTTAATACAAGATCTCCAATATCATGACCGAATGTGTCATTTACATCTTTGAATTTATCAATATCAAGGATGGCCAGGGATAGGGATGATTCCGAACGAATAGCAGATTCGAATAGAAGCCTTCCCTCCATTTGCAGGCGATGACGGCTTCCAATGCCGGTCAATGCATCTTCCATTGCCATCTTATAGGTTCGTTCATGTAGTTGTGAGTTTTCCAGGGCTGTGGCAATATGGTCCCCGACAATCTCTGCCAGCTCCAGTTGATGCTTATTGAACTGATTCTTCTCTAGATGATCCAGAGCCATCAGGCCAATGATCTCCCCATGACTGATGAGAGGGATTCCGATCCATGAATTTATATTCATTCCTTTTTCAGGCTGAGTGAATCCTGGGAAATCTATAGTGACATTATTGGACAGGACTGCTTTTCTCTCCTGCAAAGCCTTGGTACTCAAGCTTTCAGGATTCGGGTACCTGAACCGGAGCTTCCTGATTTCTTCTGCATTTTCAAAGCCTTCAACGCCAATTACCTGAAGCCAGGAACCTTCCAGAATCTGAATGGATGCCATATCATAGGGAATGATACGATGGATTTCTCTCAGAATTTTCAGGACCGTCTCGTTTGTATCCAGGGATGAGCTAAACCCGGCTGCTATCTGACGAAGAATCTCAAGTTCCTCAGAGCGTTTTTTCTCTTTTGTGATGCTATTGAGTAGTTTCTTTTCAGTTTTCTTTAATTCCGAAATATCTGTGTCGAAGCCGACAAAAAGGATGGGCAAACCATCTTCATCGGAGTGGACGGTTTTGCCCTTAGATTTGATCCATTTGTATTTACCGCTAGAATCTTTCATGCGGAATATACAGTTAAAATTTGATGACACTCCCTTTTTAATGGAATCCAGATCCCGGGCGAGTTGTTCTCTATCATCGGGGTGGATATGACTCAGAAAATCAGGACTAATCTGTTTCACCTGAAAACGGTCAGGTATGTCTTTCCAGGTTTTACTGATTAGGGTTTCTTCAGTCTTATAATTTGTTATATAGACACCTATCTCTGATAAGGCTTCCAGAATCCTCTGATCTTCGAGTATTGTAGGTTTTTGTGATTCTATAGGCATTTTGTCTTAACTCCACTTTCATTATAACCTATCAGATCAGCTGCTGGAAAAAATATATTTGTTAATTGTAGACCTCAGAGATGGATGCTTTGAATATCATCAATTAAAACTATTGTTGAATATATAATCTTCACCCACATCTTGTAAGCCAAAGGTCATCATCAGAACCTGAATGATACCAGCCGTCATATGAGTTTTTTTCAGGGCTTTAAATGATCCTCAAAGAATGGAAAAATATCCTTTCCTGAAAAGGTATGGCCTCCCGGAAATTCAGAATACTAGAATTGTCGTTCAGAATCCCTCTGTCTGTACCCGTTTTTTACCCTTTCCTCCTATTCCCTGGGATCTGCTATTCCCTCCGGCCGTTGAGTGGGTCCGATACTCCCATAAGGGGGGAGGGGACAATGAGAATAGCCAGTGACGCCATGTCGAGATACTTTTCATATTTTGTGCTTGGAACTATCAGGCGATGATGACTTTGATTCCGAAACTGGTAAATGACTGTATATCTTCACTACTGATCCTGTTGTCGGTAATAAGATAGTCAATTCTGTCCAGAGCATGAAGCGCTGCAAAGGCTGTCTTATTGATCTTTGTAGAGTCTGCCAGTAGAAAAACTTCTTCTGCCGACTCTATCATGGCTTTTTTAACGGGAATATCACTGAATCCGGGATAAGTTAATCCGCTGCTCAGAGAAACACCTGCGGTGGCCAGAAACAGTTGCTGGGTGTGGGTGTTGGAAAAATAGGCCGCCGCCTTTTCCCCGGTCAGGCTCAAGGTGGGAGCCTTGAACTCACCTCCGGTCATGTGTACCTCCATCCCCGGTTCGGCACCGATGATGAGGGCAATATTCAGACTGTTCGTTATGATTCGGAGATCTTTCTTTCCCTTGAGGACCTTTGCCAGTTCCGTCACGGTCGTTCCCGAGTCCATGATAATCGTACTCCCGGAGCGGACAAATTCGGCAGCCTTGTTTCCTATTCTCTGCTTGAGATCCATGTTTTCCCGGTGTTCCAAGGACAGGCTGGATACAGCGAGCTGAATATTTTTTAGAAAGGCTCCGCCGTGATCTCTGGCAATCTCTCCGGCGTTTTCAACTTTATCAAGATCCTGTCGAATCGTGGGTTCTGAGACACCGAACAGTATGCTGAGATCTTTTACCCGTGCACTTCCGTTTTCACGTATAAGCTCCAGGATCTTTTCCCGTCTTTGTTCAGCAAGCACTTTTTAAAGCCCCTTCAGAATATCTACCCACTTTGAGTATGTTTTTTGATACTCAAGGTTCTCTTCTTTTTTAATATGCTTATAATTATAGGATAATCTCTCTATGTCATCAATAGAGTCATAGATTCCTATTCCCAGTCCTGCCATCCACGCTGCCCCCAGGGCAGAAGCCTCTTTCAAGGTACATCTGAAGAGATCCAGAGGAAGAAGGGAGGCCATCATATCCTGGATAAAGGGGCTGACCGATATTCCTCCATCGATCTGCAGGGACTTCAGCTTTGATCCGCTGTCTTTCTGCATGGCATGGATCACATCCGCCACCTGGTAGACGATGGATTCCAGACCTGCCCGGACAATATGGTTTTTATCGGAACTGAAGGTCAGTCCATGGATCTGTCCCTTCTGCTCCATTTTCCACCAGGGGGCGCCCAGGCCGCTGAAAGCCGGAATAAGATAGACATTGCCGTTGTCTTTTAATTTCATGGCAATCTGATCGGCTTCTTTCCCGCTGCTGAAGAATCCAAGAGAAGAGCTTATCCAGTTGAGGGTCGACCCGCAGCTGACAATGATTCCCTCCAGGGCATAGGATACGTTCTCTGTGGTGCTCCAGCAGATTGTTGATACCATTTTTGTTTTCTCAGGTGCTACCATTGCGCCTGTGTTCATCAGAATGGAGGAACCCGTGCCCAATGTTGCTTTGGCATTACCGGGATGGAAGCATCGTTCCCCGAATGCCGCGGCATGGGAGTCTCCCAATATCCCGCTGAT
>NZ_JAQIBL010000273.1 GCF_027859075.1 Oceanispirochaeta sp.
TTTGGAAGTTATCGATGGCTTCTCTGGTAATTTTCCGGATGACCTGACCGATCTGACGTTCCAGATTTCTGACACCCGATTCCATGGTGTAATTCCGGATGATCGTCTGGACGGCATCATCACTGATATCTAGGTGGCTGGAATCCATGCCGTTTTCTTTCATTTGTTTGGGGATGATGAATCCTCGGGCAATGCGGAGTTTCTCCCTCTCGGTATAACCCGGAATTTCAATCACTTCCATCCTGTCCACCAGAGGGCGGGGAACATTGTGAAGGGAGTTGGCTGTGGTAATGAACATGACCTTGGATAGGTCGTAGGGCACTTCCAGGTAATGATCGCTGAAGCTGTTGTTCTGCTCCGGATCGAGAACCTCCAGCAAGGCGGCAGCAGGGTCACCACGGAAATCGCTGCTCATCTTATCTATCTCATCCAGTAAGAACACGGGGTTGGTGGTACCTGCTTTTTTAATAGACTGGATGATTTTTCCGGGAAGGGCTCCTACATAGGTCTTTCTATGACCGCGAATTTCCGCTTCATCCCTGATTCCACCAAGGGATATTCTGACAAATTCACGGTTTAATGCCCTGGCTACGGAGCGTCCGAGGGACGTTTTTCCTGTCCCGGGAGGCCCTACAAAGCAGAGGATGGGTCCTTTGAGTTTTTCCCGTATCTGCCGTACCGCTATATAATCGAGAATCCTGTCTTTGGCATTTTTTAGGTTGTAATGATCTTCATCCAGGACACGTGCTGCCCGGGCCAGGTTCATCCTGTCATCCGACTCTTCACTCCAGGGAAGATCGGCAAGCCATTCCAGATATGTCCTGAGAATACCTGATTCGGGACTCATGGGCTGGATACGGGAGAGTCGTTTCACCTCTTTAAGGGCTCTGGCTCTAATATCTTCGGGCATGCCCTTGTCGTTGATCCTGTTTTCAAGTTCAATGGCTCCTGATGGATCTTCCTGTTCTGAACTTCCCAGTTCTTTGTTGATTTCCTTCAGCTGCTCATTGAGGAAGTATTCTTACTGGGTTTTTTCAATCTTTTTACGAACACGGCCGGAAATATCCTGCTTCAGGGTATTCTTTTCTATTTCCAGCTGAACGATCTCAGTCAGTTTATTGATCTTTTCACCGGGACTTTCCATCTCGAGGAGGCCAATCTTGAAGTCTGTCGGGATATCTATCTGAGAGGCGATCAGACCAATGACTTTTTCAGGAGTCTGAGCCTGTTCCACCTGGTTTTTGATTTCTCGTGTGATTTTTTTGTTCTTCCTGGCGTATTCGTAAAAGGTCTCCTGGAGGGTTTCCATACCCACAGCCAAAGTCCTGCCGATTTCCCGGCTTTCTATCAGGTCCTTGTATTGAATCAGGAGAATATCTTTGTTCTTGACCAGCTTCAGGATCTGACCCTTGCTGCGTCCTTCAACCAGAAGTCGCGAACTGCCATCGGGCAGTTTGAGAACCTGCAGAATATGAGCCACAGTTCCGGTTGAATAGAGATGTTTTTTCTGAATGGGTGAATCTGCAACTTCTTTCTGGAAAGCAAGAAAAATATCCCGCTTTCCCTTCATAGCCACATCAATCGCTTTGGTTGAGGCCGTATCAGTCAGAAAAAAAGGAGCTACCGTGTAAGGGAATATGACAGTATCCGGAAGGATAATGACCGGGAGCTCCTTTTTTCGGAAACTAAGCTGTGATTTTTTTATTCTCATGTAGGGCGTTTTCCCAGGGGGCTTCAATTTT
Source organism: Oceanispirochaeta sp. (assembly GCF_027859075.1). Taxonomy (NCBI): domain Bacteria; kingdom Pseudomonadati; phylum Spirochaetota; class Spirochaetia; order Spirochaetales; family Spirochaetaceae; genus Oceanispirochaeta; species Oceanispirochaeta sp. The sequence continues at coordinate 1,743 of NZ_JAQIBL010000273.1, forward strand.
TTCCGGATCGGTGAGAATCACGGGCAATGCATCATTTTGAATGACATCCCTGGTAACGATAACTTTCTTTTTTCCAACCATGGAAGGAAGGTCGTACATGATGTCCAGCAATACCGATTCAACTATGGAACGAATACCACGGGCTCCGGTTTTTCTCTCCAGAGCTTTTTCTGCAATTGCATCTATGGCAGCTTCTTCAAAAGCCAGTTCGGTTTCATCCAGTTTCAAAGATTCTTCAAACTGTCTGATAATGGAGTTCCTCGGTTCTGTGATGACCCTTTTGAGGTCTTCTTTTTTGAGGGTGTCCAGGCTGACCTGAATGGGCAGACGTCCTATGAACTCGGGTATGAGTCCGAATCTGACAAGGTCGTCGGGATGCATTTGTTTGAACAATTGGGCCATGTTCTTATCGCCTGTCTTTCTGACATCCGAACCAAACCCCATGGATTGCTGGCTGACTCTGGATTCGATTATCTTGTCCAGACCGACAAAGGCACCGCCGCAGATGATCAGAATATTGGATGTATCAATCTTAAGCATTTCCTGGTTGGGATGCTTCCTTCCACCCTGGGGGGGGACAGAGGCGATAGAACCTTCGATGATCTTCAGCAGAGCTTGTTGAACACCCTCTCCTGAAACGTCCCGTGTTATGGATACATTTTCTCCCTTGCGGGCAATTTTATCAATCTCATCAATATAGATGATCCCTCTTTCGGCGGCTGCAATGTTATTTCCCGACGCCTGAATCAGCTTCAGAAGGATGTTTTCCACGTCTTCACCCACATAACCGGCTTCAGTCAGTGTGGTGGCATCGGCGATGGCAAAGGGGACTTTCAGTTTCCGGGCCAATGTTTTGGCAAGGAGTGTTTTTCCTGTTCCCGTGGGGCCAATGAGGAGGACATTCGTTTTCTCCAGCTCTACATCGGCGGAGACTTTGTCCTTGAACATGATTCTTTTGTAGTGATTATAAACACCCACAGAGAGAGTCTTCTTGGCACTTTCCTGCCCGATGACATATTCATCCAGGTATTGTTTGATCTCCTGGGGAGTCGGTATTTCGTCAATAAAATCGGAAGAGACATTTTCTTCTTCCAACATGATTTTATTGCAGACCTGGACGCATTCGTCGCAGATATATACGCCGGGTCCGGCGATGAGCTTCTTGGCAACATCCGAGTGTTTGCCGCAAAAGGAGCATACTTTCAATTCTTTACTTTTCGTTCTGGCCATTTTTTACCTCTTGAGAATGCTGTCTGTGATCCCGTATTGGGCCGCTTCTTCTGCAGACATGAAAAAGTCACGTTCCATATCGGTTGCAATCTCGTCATAACTATTTCCTGTATTGTCTGCAAAGTATTGTATCAGCATTTTCTTGAGACGGATAATCTCACGAGCCTGAATCCCGATATCCCGGGCCTGACCCTGAACACCTCCCCAGGGCTGGTGAATCATAACGCGGGCTGAGGGCAGGCAATATCTCTTGCCCTGTGCGCCTCCTGCCAGGAGAACCGCACCCATGGAGGCTGCCTGGCCGATACAAATCGTCTGAACATCAGGTTTGATGTGCTGCATTGTATCGTATATAGCCAGTCCGGCAGTAACGGAACCACCGGGACTGTTGATGTATAAATTGATATCTTTTTCGGGATCTTCCGATTCCAGAAAAAGAAGTTGTGCAACTACAAGGTCTGCCGTTACATCGTGTATTTCACCATCAAGGAAAACAATTCTGTCTTTTAGAAGACGGGAAAATATGTCATAAGACCGTTCTCCTGTTCCTGTTTTCTCAACAACAACAGGCACCAGTGTATTGTTCTGAACATGCATATCGGCAGATTCCTTATTTTTTGTTTTTTTAGGCCATCAGGTCGGTATAATCGACCTTTTCGGCACTTTTATTGATCTTGGCATTGTCCAGTAGAAATTCAACTACCTTCTTCTGCTTGATATCACTACCAAGATACTCTTTTAAGCCGGCTTCGCCAAATGATTTCTTGAGATCTTCAACAGGCATGCTGTACATTTCTGCCTGTTTCTTGATTTCTTCTTCCATTTCCTCATCGCTGACTTCAATTTTTTCATCTTCGATGATTTTGTTGAAAATCAGCTGGGATTTCAGGCTTTTAACGGCATTTTCTTTCCAGGATTCAAGCATCTGATCTTTGGTCTGTCCCTGCATCGCAAGGAACTGGAGCATCTGCTCTTCCTTGGTCTGGGACTGCTGAAGGAAGTTTTTCCAGTTATTTTCCTGTTCGGCTTTGATCATGGAAACAGGAAGAATAATGTCGCTGTCTTCAACCAATTTGTTCATTAGTTGTTCAACTTTTTCACTCTTGATCTTTTTATCAGCTTTTTCCTGCAACTGATTCTTGATGTCCTTTCTCAGATCTTCAATGGTTTCAAACTTCTCATTGACATCCTGTGCCAGTTCATCATCCAGTTCAGGTAGCTGTTTTTCTTTAACTGCCTTAACTTTCACTTTCACTTTCAGTGATCTTCCAGCCAGATCCTTATTTTCAAAGTCATCTTTGTATTTTTTAGAAATGACTTTTTCTTCATTCTTTTTCATGCCGACAATCTCTTTGTCGATCTTGTAAAGGTTGTAGCCGGTTCCTACAGTGAAAACAAAGTCTTCTCTTTTGGTATCTTCGATCTCCTCTTTGCCGTCCATTTCACAGTAATCGATGGTGACAATATTATCATCGCCTACTGTTTCATCGGCTTTGTCCATGACAACAGAATTCTGTTCCTGAATTTTTTCCAGTTCAAGGTTTTCATGTTTTTTGAGGATCTTTACCTGTTTTTCATCGATCTTGATTCCCTTGTACTCACCGAATTTCACTTCGGGGAAGGTATCGTAAATCAAGTCGAAGGAAAAATCTTCCTCCGGGTTCAGGATCGGTTCGCCCTGAACTTCGGGGTAATCATAGCCAAGAGGCTTTTCTTCAAGATCTTCCATAGCGGCTTTGAGAGCCTTATCCATAAGATTGGAGGCTGCTTCCTGACGGATTCCTTCTCCAAACTTTCTTTCGATGACAGAGCTGGGCACTTTGCCCTTTCTGAATCCTTTAATCTGTACTTCTTTTTTGTACTTATTCAGTAGCTCGTTGTACTCTGTGGCTGCATGTTCCTTTCCGACAGTCAGGGAAAGTTTAACGGCAGAGTTTTCCAATTTTTCAATACTCTTACTGGTTATCACAGCACTATCCTTATTCAGTGGTATGTTTGGTATAAAAAAAAGACGACCCGGATAACACCCAGATCGTCCTTCACCTTCCGTTCAGCGCTAGATGGAGCGGTCAAAGCCTCATCAGACGAAGTATAAAACAAATTCCGGTATCTGTCGAAATCAGTTTGTATTTCAGGGAAAAGAAATCTTAATCCCTTTATATATTTTCAGCGAAAGACGGGACTTCTCTCCATGTTTCAGCATCCTGCTTCAACACTCCGAGCCGCCTACGTCACTAAATTGACATCCTGTCAATTTACGCTCCAAGTATTCGCGCCGTGACTCCATTTCAAGTCCCGGTTTAAAATACAAGTATTTTATTTTCAGCGAAAGACGGGACTTGAACCCGCGACATCGACCTTGGCAAGGTCGAGCTCTACCACTGAGCTACTTTCGCATAGAAACTACGAGAGAAGGGACTCGAACCCTTATACCGAAGGCACTGGTTCCTAAGACCAGCGTGTCTACCAATTCCACCACTCTCGCGTAACAAAAAATGAGCCGTAAAGGAATCGAACCTTTGACCCGCAGATTAAGAGTCTGCTGCTCTACCAGCTGAGCTAACGGCCCTGGTAAAAAACACCAGTGTATAACTGGTTATTACGTCCAGCAGGATTCGCTTTCCGATTCCAGGCATCCTGCCTTTCATCTTCAAGCCCCTCCCTTCACTGGCAGCCGAACTTTTACCTTAAGTTGAAGTGTGTATTACACACTTCAAAAGCCTTTCTGGCTTTTGGCCTAAGGGTGTCGGCCTTCCGCAGCAGAGCTGCGCGTTCCAGTCGGTTCGAATCATGCTATATCAAAGCAGTCTATAAATAAACCGCCATGATATGGCGTATATTACGTCCAGCAGGATTCGAACCTGCGACCCACGGATTCGAAGTCCGGAACTCTATCCAGCTGAGCTATGGACGCATAACTAGGGTGAATGACGGGGCTCGAACCCGCGACAACCAGAACCACAATCTGGTGCTCTGCCAACTGAACTACATTCACCATATTTTAAGAACGTCCCGTATAATTATATAAAAGACCGTTTTTGTCAAGATTAAGGGAAGTTCTTTTTCTAAAATCAGAGTGAAACCCGGAGGATCACATAAAAACTGTTCCAGGAAACCCGAAGACCCTTTAGACGACTCAGGCAATACTCGGTATACTCTTCCATAACGTCAGTCCCCAGATTTTCTTTCATCCGGCTGCCCATGCTTCCTTTTCGGCTGCTGTCCAGCCAACCCGATAACTGGTCTTCTGTTATAATCCTCTCTTCTTCGGTACTGATTACCCGGGTCTCCACCGATACGGCTCCATTTTGAAGGAATAAGGCTCCCGCCGCTTCTTCGGATTCCAGTCCGGGGTAAGCATTTTTGTAAACCAGATCTTCCGCTTCCAGAATCTTGTTCCAGTTTTTCAAATCTTTTTCACCCTCTTTGAGGAAGTCGCTGAGACGACTGTTCTTCGGGGGAAGGGGTTCGGCACAGATCAGGATGGCTCCCGGTTGTGACAAGGCTCTCAGGGCGTCCCACTCCTGCTGCCAGTTCTTGTATGAGATCCGGGATAACCAGTCCCGGACAAGAATCAGCTCAAAAAAATCAATCTGCCCTTGAATTTCCTTCAGAGCGGACAGGGATTCTTCGGGGTTTCCTCCGAACAACAGGGGGCGTTCCGATTCGGGAAGGGTCCTCGCAAAATGTTCACAGAGGTCCCTGTTTCCAGGATCCGGGAACCAGGCGCAGACCCCTCCTTCCGGAACCCTTCGCCAGGCTTCCCACAGGAGGAGCCCGCTTGTTTCACGCCAGATGAGGATCTTATGATGCCTTTCTGTATTCTGAAGACTGAACATGGTGCTCCGGAGTTTTTCCAGAAAGCGGCTGGCTCCACCCTTGGTCCGGCGCATCCAGGCATTCCGTTCCTTGTCTCCCGGAGAAAAACTCAGGGATTCCACAGATTCCTCTATCATCGCAGCCATCTGCAGCTCTCTGCGGCGGACCACATCTTTCTGAATTTGAGCTTCATAGCCCTGGGAGGCGGGCTGATAAAAAATTCTGCCTTTGAGGCCTTCCGGGAGGTAGGCCTGGGCGACCCAGTGATCCCTGTAGGCATGGGGGTAGTTGTATCCTTCTCCATGGCCAAAGCCGTGTTTATCCCGGCTGGCATCTCTGAGGTGGTTGGGAACTTCCCGGGCGGCTTCCTCCTCTACTACTTTGACCGCATCAAAGAAGGCCAGAGAGGAGTTGGACTTGGGTGCTGTTGCCAGGTATAAGGCGGCCTGGGTCAGATGAAACTGCCCTTCCGGGAGTCCCACCCTGTCATAGGTCTGGGCCGCCGCATTCACCTGAACAAGAGCCTGAGGGTCGGCCATTCCAATGTCTTCCGCAGCAGAAATCAGCATCCTTCGCAGGATAAACCGGGGGTCCTCTCCCGCCCTGATCATCCGGGCCATCCAGTAGAGGGCGGCATCGGGGTCTGATCCCCTTATCGATTTGATAAAGGCGCTGATGGTGTCGTAATGGTAGTCCCCTTCCTTATCGTAAAGGACTACTTTCTGTTGAATACTCTCTTCTGCTGTTTCAAGGTTGATTCGTATTTCTGCATCATCCGGCGGGGGATAGGACATCGGAGTGGTTTCCACAGCGAGCTGCAGTGAGTTCAGAAGACTCCGGGCATCGCCATCTGCGGTTTTCACCAGGTGCTCCAGGGCCCCCTCTTCAAAAGTAACCTTCCATCGGCCGTAGCCCCGCACCTTCTCGGCCAAGGCCTGACGGGCTATCCCGAAAAGATCTTCCGATAACAGCGGTTTGAGCTGGAAGATGCGGCTCCGGCTGACCAGAGCGGAATTCACTTCAAAATAGGGATTTTCCGTGGTGGCGCCCACCAGGATGATGGTCCCGTTTTCCACCCAGGGGAGGAGGGCATCCTGCTGTGCTTTGTTCCAGCGGTGAACCTCATCGACAAAGAGGATGGTCCGGCGGCCTTGAAGGTCTCTGAGGTCCTGAGCTTCTGCGATGGCTTCCCTGACCTGCTTAACTCCGCTTAACACGGCATTCAGGCTTAAAAACCGGCTGCTCGTCGTCCCGGCGATCACCCGGGCCAGTGTCGTTTTTCCGGTGCCCGGAGGTCCGTAAAAGATGAGGGAGGACAGCTGGTCAGCCTTTATGGCCCTCCGGAGGAGGCGGCCCTTTCCCACAATATGATCCTGGCCTATGTACTCTTCCAGGTTTCTGGGGCGCATCCGGGCGGCGAGGGGTTCATTCTGGGGGGAGGATTGAAAAAGTTCCATCCAGGAGGGTTAAATAATACCCTGTTTAATCTGTTCTTTGGCCTGCTTTAACACATCGTTGTATTGCTGATCTAATCGGCTTATCTGTTCGGAAAGGATCTGAAGGAATTCAGGGTCCTGTTCGGGAGTCAGGTGTATATCCCGACCGGTTTGCTGCCTCATTTTTAACTCTTTCTGGCGCAGTTGAGGTTCGAATTGCTTTTTCATGGTCTCTTCGAGCTGGTCAAGATTGCTCAGATATTGTGAAAAAAGCTGTTGAAGCTGGCTAAACATTTCCTACGTTTCTTTCTTGTCTCCACTAAGAACGACCAGGGCATTGCTGAGGGGGGGCAGTTTTGAAAGATCCGCTTCCATACGGGGGAGTGTCATGTTTGCCAGGATTGTTTCGGCTGCTCCGGTCTTAAACCAGCCCAATTCTTCACCTTTCAGGCTTTTCAGCTTTTCCTTCAGATCTGAATGAACCGGATTCTCAAGGAATCCTGAGGCGGATACCTTGCCTTCCCTTGTGATCATGTTCTTTTTGACAGCCTGTTTGTCCGTCTTCAGATCGGCTGTTTTTTCCATTGCCAGCTCCAGGGCTGACTTGATTTTTCCCATTGTATGGTCCTTGGCTTGAAGCTTCGAAATATGTCAGCTCTGCTGACAGTCTATACTGTTCAAGATAATAGGATACGGGAGGACAATCAAGGATTTATTTTGCTGGAAACAAGGTAAAGAAACAGGTGATGTCTAACTTCTTGAAGGGGTTTTGATATTTTTATGCAAAATATGATATGATGATCAACTGATGAAAACCAATAGAAGAAGCCAAATACATAGAGCCGATAAATACGGTCGTAGAGCAGCGGTCATGCTGGAAAAGTTCCACTGGGATAAGGCAGAGTCTCACTTTCTGGCCATCATGGAAACAGCTGTACTAACAATAGAAGAAATCCGTGAATTAACCTGGGCTCAGGTCAGAGACAGTTTTGACGGGATTGTTATCCTTGACCGCATCATCCCTTTAAAAGAGGATTATCTGGAAAGTATAAGAACTGTTCTTAAAACCCGGATAGGCTTTTATGGAGAAGACCTGAACAGCAGTGACGGCAGTCCCCGCATCTTCAGTAAAGAAAGCATGAAAATTGTGACAAAAGAAATGGATCAGTTTAAAGACTGAGTCCTGATCAGGCGGTCTGCGCAGCAGACCATCTGCATTTTCCGGTCATGATCTTCCACTGGCAGGTCCTTCATTAGCACATCTTCCCAGCAAATCCCCATAGTGATCAGATGGGGGTTCCTTTCGGCATTTTCAAGATAACGGTCATAAAAACCACCACCCCGGCCCATTCTGGAGCCCTCTTCGGTGAAACCCAGCCCGGGTACCAGTATCAGGGTCTTTTCTTTCGTTTCATGATCGAAAATGGGAGCCTCTTCCCGGGGTTCACGAATGTCCCAGCGATTTTTTTTAAACAAAGTAGTGTCCAGGTTTTGTATTTGATGGAATTCCATGGTTTTTCCCTTTATCCGGGGCACATACACTCTTTTTCCTGCCTGCAGAGAGTGCTGAATCAACTCATCCAGGGAGATTTCCTGCTCTATAGACAGGTAGGCCAGAATGATAGAGGCGGACTGCCATTCCACAGAGGAACAGACTGTTTTAAAAATTGTCTGGCTGATATGCGAAAGTGCATCACCGGTTAATCCGTCCAAAAGGGATTGGAGAGTCTTTCTATAAGGGGTTTTTGAATTTTTCATACCAGGATTCTATCACAGGTTGGAGGCTTTTTTGCTCAAATAATTGAGGGCAGATTAAATTGAAAAGACCGAATTTCTTCGGTCTTTTCAATAGAACTTACAGAACTCTTACTGAGAGAAGGCGACACTCAGACTGTTTGTCCTTAAGGAGACATAGTTTCCTTTCAGGGGAGTATCAGAACTTAAAGGGAATTGATAGTAATAGTCGGCTTTGAAAGGATCATATACCTTGGCCATTCCGGATTTTCCGTCAATCACGATTTTTACAGGAAGGGTATAATTCAGGTATTTTGCCAGCATGGGTTCTACACTTTTCAGAGAGATGCTCTGGACAAGGTTCATTCTGCTGTTAGATTCACTCTTGTAGATCTGTGCACTCAGGCCTTCGGGAGTTGTGGAGTTGACAGGTTTTTTGTCATAATTTACCCATAAAAGGTATGATTTTCCCTCTCCCCAGGCTTTGCCGGCAGCTGGTTTGTCAACAAATACATGGATACCGAAACCGCCTTTTCCATCGTCAAGACCGTCCATGTATTTTGCTTTGAACTCATAGACCATGGTTCCACTCTGAGGGGCGTAGATATTGGCCTTGGCCATTCCCGCATTCAGGTTTGTCTGTGTCAGCTGGTTGGAAGACATTTTCCAGTCACCATAGGTGGTTTTAACTTTCATTGAATCTGCAAAAACGCTGGCAGATAGTACAACTGTAAAACAGATGAGAAGTAATAACGCTTTTTTCATTTAAATTGTCTCTCCCGTGTGGATTAAATTTTTCAGAATTTCAGATTAACCCCGTTTCATTCAGGAGACAAGAAAAAAATTATCATAATCAGATGAGAATCGGAAAATTCACGATAAATATATAAAGTTTGTTACTTCTCAGCAGTATTGTTGTTTATAATAAATTCAGCTGCTTCCAGGATATCTTTTTTTATAACCAGATCGGGTATTTTTTTTCCTTTTATGCTCTTTTCGGTATTTTGGCCGTCTCCAGTTCTGACTAAGAGGGGTTTTACTTTTCCATTGAGGGCACAGTATAGATCCCCTTCCCTGTCTCCAATCAACCAGCCATGTTTTCGATTGACTCCCAATAAAGAAGCGGCATTGTTCAGCAGAGCCGGTGACGGCTTTGTGATGCTCATATCCGAATAATCGGGATGAACCGCATCATCCCCTGCACCGCTGCTGAAGTAGATAGCGTCCGGCTGGCTCTCTGGATCTCCTGTTTCGCCCGCCAGGAGGTAGCACATGTATTCATGATTCAGAAGGACGATTGATTCGGGAACATAACCCAGGCCGATGCAGGACTGATTAGTGATTACAACCACAGTAAATCCCGCTTTTTTCAGATTTTGTATGGCTTGTGCTGCTCCGGGAATCAGCTTGATTTTTTCGGGTCCTGTCGTATAGGAGGAGAGGGTGACGATCACTCCGTCCCTGTCCATGAATATAACTGGTTTGTTTTTATGGATGCTTCGTTTGTGAATATCCAAACGCCTTGTCTGAATCAGGGAGCAACCTTCCAGTTCGTGTATCAGAAAGGGGTGGGGGAGAGCACAGAAGGCCGGAGCCGAGATCCAGGATGTAATGCCCTCTTTGTACTCTTTTATTCCCGGATGATAATGGCCGGAGAGGCAGAGGATGACTTTTCCAGAGCGGCGGCAGAGCTCCCGCAGGTTTTCAGCCTCCTTGTATATATGCTTGATTTTAATTTTATTGGCAGGTGTGCTTACAAAATGCTGAAGATGAATCTGGGGAGGGCTCTCAGGATCAGCCAGCATAGTTTCCATCAGTTTTCTTTCCCTGTCGAAACGACGGGGCTGCCCCCCCTCCCACTGGCGGTCATGGAAGCTGACAAAACGGTAACCCTTGAAGTTTTTGACGAGAGGCTGATCTCCCCAAATCTCTGAGAATAATTCGGGATCATCCTTGTTTCCCGGTATGACAATCCAGGGAATCCCAGACTGATCCAACATGGAGCGGATTGTCAGATAGTCCTTCCGGATCATTCTTTTAAAGGGGGTGGAAAGGTCCATATAATAGTTATTGTGTTTGAGAACCACTCCGGGTGTATCAATGATATCGCCTGTGATCACCAGAATATCAATTTCATCTTTCAGGATTTGAAGAGCTTTTTCAAGCATACTCGGCATTTCCCGGCTGCGGTTCTTATGTTTGTGGGATGATCCGGGTGTATAATACCGATAATGCAGGTCCGTAATGTGACCAATCTTCACTGATTTCATATGATCAGGATTTTAGAGAAAATTAGAAATATTGGGAATAGTCAGAGGAGAATATCTATGGTATTACGAGTCTCAATTTTCGGGGGGCTGATGATTTTGTTTCTGCTTTGGGAGCAGTCCTTTCCAAGGAGAGACCAGGGGAATCTTGTGAAAAACAGAATATGCAATCTGTCACTTTCCTTAATCAATACCTTGGTTGCTCTTTTTATCCCCATCAATCTGGCGGTTCTGGCTCAAACCGCAGAACATCAGGGGCTTCTATACCGTTTGAATCTGCCCTCTCCTCTCCATCTGCTGTTGTCCCTTCTTATTCTGGACATGATCATCTACTTTCAGCATCTGATGTTTCATTCCGTCCCCCTGTTGTGGCAGCTTCACAAGGTTCATCATGCCGACCGGACCTTGAATGTTACATCGGCTGTACGCTTCCATCCCATGGAGATAATTCTCTCTGTTGGTATCAAGATTTCGGCTGTTCTTCTCCTGGGAGTACCGGCGGCAGGAGTTCTACTCTTTGAAATTCTCCTCAACGGTTGTTCCCTGTTCAATCATTCCTGCATTCAAATTCCCGTCAGTCTGGACCGGATTCTCAGGTCCTTTCTGGTGACTCCCGATATGCATAGGATTCATCATTCTGTGCGCCTGAGGGAGACCAATCGAAATTTCGGATTCTGTCTGACCTGGTGGGATTATATTTTCGGGACTTACAGAAATGATCCGGTTCAGGATCAGAGGAGTTTTCTTCTGGGACTCTCCAGTTACAACAAGGGGGAAGAGCGTTCTTTACTGACAAGTCTGCTGATGCCATTCGATGGAAAAGCAGAGGCCTACTCTATAAAAGGGATGGGCAAACAGGGTGATTAAGGATCGGGAAGCTCTTTTTCTTCCATCACGGTGTAGCGGATAAGAGCTCTCCCCAGGCGGTATAGGATCATTTCTCTGCCCTTGTCCTGAAGAATCCTGCCAAAAAGAGGCAGCCCTAAACCAGCGATGCCTCCCGGGGTCATCTTCCTCATTCTCAGAATTTTTCGTATCTTCAGAACTGGCCGGATGCCCTTCCAGGAATCCATACCCTTGGTGCGAAGGAGGGAGACAAGAGGTTGCCGACTGAAATTCCTAACCTTCCTGAATAGATCCACAGATATTTTTTCTAGGGCCAGACGGCTCCCGGGAGCATTGGAATAGACCGAGCCCAAAGAAATGAGGCTCAGCTTGTATGAGGCTGACAAGAGCTGATTCAGTCTGTAAGATTCCAGGGGTTTTTCCTTTCCCGGATAGTAAATGCTTGAAATAGTCGTCACAAGTTTAAGAATGATCTCTTTCATGCTGGGGGTCTTCTCTGCAGTAGTGCCCAATTCTTCGTGAACGGCGGAAACTGTTTTCCTGAGGAATCCAGCCATACGTCCCTTAAAACGGACCCTTTTCTTTTTCGCATCCGGCCGGAGGGAATAGTCCGGGTCCGGGGTCAGTCCGGATTGGAGGAGTATGCTTTCATAGGCCCTTATCATTTCGTTCAAGACATCATTTTTTTGTCCCCCCTCGGGGAGGAGGGACAGCTCCCTGTCATAATGCCGGCTTTTGCGGATTATCTCATTTTTGGAAAAATGGACCTGTCTGTCTTCTATCTCCTGACAGTTCCCTCCATAGAGGTAGAGGATGTACTGGGATGCCTTGAAGAGGAGCCGGAGGTAGAAATTCCGGATGTAGCCCTCCCAGAACAGCCGGAGCAGGATGCTCCGGAGGCTGTAAAAAAGAAGACCCGGGATTCCTAAAAGCGGGATGAGGGACAACCTGATCATCTGAGTAAAGATCCCCTTCCGGTTTAAAAAACGCATGACTTTGAAACTGTTGAGAATTTTACCGGCTTCAAAACCTCTGCGAAATGGACGATACCAGCTAATCCTCCGGTTCAGGAGATAACGGAGGATAAAACTTTTTTTTCTTTGTTCATACACATCCTCGTAGGCCATGAGGATGATCTCCAGAAGGCGCAGGGGTGTAAAATTCAAGTGAATTGTTCCGTTCTCATCGGCAGGAGAAACGACTTCAATAAGCGCCTTCATATCTTCCAGAGGATTCATCCGATCTGAGGATATCAGTCTTTTCTTTAACAGGGGAATCATGGCGCTGCTGCGTTTTCGGCTGAGTTCATCTTCCCAATCTAATTCATTGCGACGAACCTTCATAAACAGGAGGGGGGTCAGGATGAATCGTATGCTAAGAGGAAGAAGGATAAATGAGATACCCCCCATGATCCCGGCTGCCGTCAGCAGCGATTGCAGAAGAGGAGTCAGGAAGTCTCCTCTTTCAGCAGTAGATCCAGGGTTTGCCAGGCCAGGGTGGCGCATTTCAGGCGGACAGGATACTGAACCAGACCCTGAAGTGAAACAATGTCTCCAAAGGGCTCCAGGTCTTCAAGGGGATCTTCTCCCCTAAATATCCTATGGATCTTCAGGGCCGTCTCCCTGGCTTCTTCCCGGGTTTTCCCCCAGAGGAGTTCTGTCATCATTGACGCCGAGGCCATGCTGATGGAACAGCCTTCCCCATCAAAGTGGATAGAGGATATCTTTTTTTCATCGTCCCACTCTATCCTGAGGGCTACTCTGTCTCCGCAGGAGGGATTGTCAAGAACGGCACCCAGTTCTTCCGATGTCAGGGACTGCCTGTTCCGGGGCTGTCTGTAGTGATCCTGGATTATTTCTTTGTATAAATCATCAAACTGCATCTTTATTCCCTGTATTAACCCAGAACCTCTTTGATCTTCATTTGAAGTTCTTCACCTCTGATAGGCTTTAATAAATAAGCGGCGGGTTTAATAGTCATCGCTTTTTTCCGGATAGAATCGTTTGGATAGGCTGTGAGAAAAATGATAGGAGTATCCTTCATCATCTTGACTCTTTGAGCCGCATCAATCCCGTCAATAAAACTCTTCAAATAGATATCCATAATAATGAGGTCGGGATTATTTTTTATCACCCCAGACATGACACCATCAGCATTCCTGATTACTTCGGGTACATTGTATCCTAGTTTTTCCAGGGATTCTTTAAGCTCCATGCCAATTATAGGCTCATCCTCGACAATAAGTATGGTTTTTACTGCCATTGTTTTGTGTCTCCGTCTTTGTTTTTTTATACATTTTTAAATTAAATAAAACTAAACTCACAAATAAAAAATCAGAAATTGTGAACTTATCTGTTGACCCAAGTATTGCATAAATCCTATAAATTATCCAATTAGCATGATAAGCAAACAAAACCCTAAATCCTACCTCTCTCCCTTTGATAAGTTAATCAATTCAGTATTAAACAGGATTGTAAAAGACTTCCGGATCGGAACTCTTTTGTTGTCACTGCTTCTCTATATTAATATACTGTTGTTTTTTGGTGAATTCCTGAAAATCTCCTGTAATTATTTTATCCTGCTCCCGATGATCACAATTTCTTTTATCTTTGGCTTACCTGGTGGCTTTCTGATCGGCACCTTGGCTCTCCCTTTGAATCTACTTATGTTTTTCCTGATGGATCATATGGAGTATCTCCCGGAGAATCTCTACATTGCCGAAATAGCTGGCATCCTGGTGGGAATCATCCTTGGGTATCAGAGTGAGTATTTTTCAAAATTGAACAGAGAAATTGAAATCAGAATAAGTATGGAAAACCGGTTGAGGATAAGTCTGTCCGACAAGGATATACTCCTTAAGGAAGTGAATCATCGTGTCAGGAATAATCTAAATATCATTACAAGCCTGATTCAGCTTCATTCCAACAATGTTAATCATCCTGTTTTCACGGCGGAGTGCAGAAAACTGAAAGAACGGATTTTTTCCATCTCATTGATTCACGAGCAATTGTTTCTTGAAAATCAACCTCTGGTCCTGGATTTGACACACTATATGGATAAGCTTATGGATAATCTTGTTTATTCAATGAAAGGGCAGGACGTCAGGCTTATCAAGCAGTGGCCCGATCATCCCATGCCCTTCAGCAGCGAAAGGGTTCAGTATCTGGGACTTATCCTTCATGAAGTCGTGATGAACAGCCTGAAGCATGGATTTCTTCCTGACCATAATGCTGAACTGACCATCTCTCTGGATGAAAAAGAAAATAATTCCTATTCTCTGCATATTACTGATAACGGACCGGGGTTTGATCTTGATAAATCAGAAAATGGACTGGGACTCCGTCTTGTTGATACCCTGAGTCAGCATCTGAATGGACGTATTCGATGGGAAAATGTCAATGGCTGTTCCTTTCATCTTAATTTTTCAAAAAAATAATCAAGATAGGGCAAATGCGGTTTTATAGAACAAAATCTCCCGCTATGGCCAATGTTTCCAGGAGGCTGTCGATCTCTTCCAGAGTATTATAAAAATACACACTGGCTCTTGTTGTTGAAAGGGCATTGAGCTTCCGAGCCAGGGGGTGGGCGCAGTGGTGTCCCGCTCTCAGGGCAAAACCTTGTGAATCCAGGTACTGGGTCAGGTCATGTGAGTGTGTTCCTTTTCTCGTGAAGGCGGCTATTCCGCCTCTCTCTCTGGCTCTGCCGAAAAGAGTATACTCCTTCAGACTATCCAGGCCTTCGATGAGCCTTTTAGTCAAAACCTTTTCCTGTTCTTCAATCTTTTCCATACCCCAGGATTCGAGGTAGCGAATCGCTGCTGCTAATCCGATGGCTCCGGCAATGTGAGGGGTTCCCGCCTCAAATTTATAGGGAAGGCTGTTCCACTCACTATGATCCAGATAGACCGAGCGGATCATCTCGCCCCCACCCCTGTATGGAGGCAGATCCTCGAGGAGTTCTTTTTTACCATACAAAACCCCTGTTCCCGTGGGACCGCACATTTTGTGACCGGAAAAAGCCAGGAAGTCACAATCCAGCTCTCCTACGTCCACCTTCATATGAGGCACGCTCTGAGCAGCGTCAACGAGCACCTTGACCCCTCTCTCATGAGCCATGGCAATTATTTTTTTGGCTGGATTGACCGTACCCAGAACGTTGGACATATGGGTCAGAGCCAGGAGCTTTGTCCGGGGGGTCCACAGTGTTTCCAGAACCTCAAGATCCAGTTCTCCATCTTCTTTGACCGGGATGAATTTTAAAACGGCTCCTCCAATGTCTCCCTGTATCTGCCAGGGAACCAGATTGCTGTGATGTTCCATCTCGGTCAGGATGATCTCATCTCCGGGTTTAATAAAACGGCGGCAGAAGACGGTGGCGGCAAGGTTGATGCTGTCTGTGCATCCAGATGTAAAGATAATTTCATCCCTTGAAGCGGCGCCAATAAAGGAGGCCACAGTCTGCCGGGCGTCTTCATACCGGCGGGTGGATTCCTCCCCCCAGCGGTGAATGGCCCTGTACACGTTGGCATTGCAGTGGGAGTAGTAATCTATCAGCGAATCCAGAACCAGCTGTGGTTTCTGAGTTGTCGCCGCATTATCCAGGTAGATATAGGGTTCATTCCCGTTGAAAATGGGAAAGTCTGAGGCGGACTGCAGTATTGATCTCTTCAAATTAAATCTTCTCCCGGTTCCAGGCTCCTGGCGATCCTGTCCCGAAGCCATTCTGCAGGTAATTCAGGATGCCCGGCTATCAGCTCTTCAAACATGCCCTCTGTTAGTATCCTGACGGCTTCAGTTTTTGGAATTCCTCTGCTCATCAGATAAAAAAGCTGGGCAGGGTCCAGTTTTCCCGTGGTGGAACCATGAGAGCATTTTACATCATCCACCAGGATTTTTAAACCGGGAATCGCATCCGCCCGGGAGCCTTTTGTGAGGATTAAATTTTTATTGCTTAAGTAGGCATCTGTTCCGGGAGCTTCATGCTCTACTATGATCATCCCCTGAAATACTGATCTCCCCCTCCGGCTGACAGCTCCCTTGTAGAGTGCCCGGCTTGTCGTGTGAGGGGCAAAATGCCTCTGCTCCAGGCGGATGTCTTTGTGCTGATTTTTTCCGGAAGTATAGATGGCTTCAGCCTGGAGCTCGGCCCCCTCTCCTTTCAGATGGAATACCGTATTGGTTTTTATCGCCCCCGCTCCAATCTGGAATTGGCTGTGTTTCACCTGGGCGTCTCTTTCCAGGAGGATCTGAGTATTCTGAACCAAGCGGCTCTCCAACCCCAGGGTCTGGATCTCGGCTATCTTCACATGACTGTTCTGTCCGGCCCATATCCTCAGGGATGAATTGACAAGTTCCTTATCCTGGCCGTCCTCTGATCCGCTGTAAACAATAACGAGGCTTCCCTGCCAGTTCTCTCCCAGGCGGACAAAGATCCTCGGTGCCGAAAAGTGATCCCGGCTCAGGCTGTCCAGTCGGAGAACAAAGGGTTTTTCCAGAACCTTTCCTCTGGGTAAATCCAGGAAGAGTGAGTGAGTTGTTTCGCTGTTATTCCATGCTTCAAAACGGTCTGCCCACTCCCCGGGAAAGAAGAATTCCTTCTCCGATGGATATTTTCGGACACCCTCTTCCAGACTGAGAACCGCGGGACCTCCCTCTGAGGTTCCCTGCTCATTCTTCAGAATTTTTGTCCCGGCAAATTGCAAAAGACCGCTTGTTTCTTCAAACGGGATCTCTGAAGGAGTCAGCAGTGATTCAGCAGATACAGGTTCTTTAAAGTTCATCGGGTCCAGCAGCCTGATAGGGGTTCGGCGCCAGCTCTCTATTGTTTTATCGGGCCAGTTCATTTTATTCAGTACGGCAGTCGCCGTATCGGTATATGTTTTCATCATGATTCCTTTCTGTCTTTAACCGACAGATCCCTCCATTTCCAGTTCAATCAGGCGGTTCAGCTCAATGGCATATTCCATGGGCAGCTGCTTCACCAGGGGGTCGATAAAACCGTTGACAATCATCATGGAGGCCTCTTCTTCACTGAGCCCCCTGCTCATCAGATAAAACAGCTGGGTTTCACTGATCCGGCTGACTCTGGCCTCATGCTCGATGGAGGCATCATCTGTATTGATTTCCATATAGGGGTAGGTGTGGCTTGTCGAGTCTTCATCCAGGATCAAGGCGTCGCAGACGACAGAGGAGCGAATATTCTTCACCCCCGGTTTGGTCTTTACTAATCCCCGATAGGTGGAAGAACCACCGTCTTTGCTGATGGATTTTGAAGTGATCACACTGGTGGTATTGTCCGCCGCATGGATGACCTTTCCTCCAGTATCCTGCTGCTGATCCTTGCCGGCAAAGGCAATGGACAGGATTTCCCCATGGGCCCTTTCTCCCAGAAGGAAGACCGATGGGTACTTCATGGTTCGCTTGCTTCCCAGGTTCCCGTCAACCCATTCTACGGTTGCCCCTTCATGGGCGTGGGCTCTTTTTGTGACAAGATTGTACACATTGGAAGACCAGTTCTGGATGGTGGAATAACGGACCCGGGCATTTTTTTTGGCAATAATCTCTACGACCGCCGAGTGGAGTGAGTCTGAGGAAAAAGTAGGAGCCGTACAGCCTTCAATATAATGGACAAAGCTGCCCTCTTCGGCGATGATCAGGGTCCGCTCAAACTGTCCGAAATTCTTGGAGTTGATTCGGAAATAGGCTTGCAGAGGAATGTCCACATGAACCCCCCTGGGAATGTAAACGAAGCTTCCTCCCGACCAGACAGCCGAGTTGAGGGATGCAAATTTGTTGTCTCCAAAAGGAATCACCGTCCCAAAATGTTCCCTTACGATGTCTCCGTGCTCCCTGACGGCTGTTTCGGGGTCGCAGAAGATGACGCCCTGATCCTCGAGGTGCTTTTTCAGGTTGTGGTAAACAATTTCAGAATCGTACTGAGCGCCCACTCCGGCGAGAAACTTGCGCTCTGCCTCGGGTATCCCGATCCGGTCAAAGGTATTTTTTATATCATCAGGAACATCTTCCCAGCTCCGGGACATTTCACCGGTTGGCTTGATGTAGTAGTAAATGTCTTCAAAATCGATGCCTGAAAGGTCGGCGCCCCAGTTGGGCATGGACTGACGTCTGAAGGCCTTCAGTGATTTGAGGCGAAAGTTGAGCATCCACTCGGGTTCATCCTTGTGGGCGCTGATCTGTCTGACGATCTCTTCATTCAGGCCTTTTTCTGTCTTGAAAGCCGAACTCTCTGGATAACTGAATCCATATTTGTAATCTTCTTTCTGAAGTGGCTTAACCATGAACTGCCTCCTTTTCGGGAGCATTTTCACTGACCCAGTCATATCCTTTCTCTTCCAGGTCTTTAATCAGACCCATATCACCGGATGTGACTATTTCGCCGTTGTACATGATGTGGACAAAGTCGGGTTGCACATAATCCAGAATCCTCTGATAGTGGGTGATGATCAGCCCTCCGAACTCATCCCCCCTCAGGTGGTTGATCCCCTTGGAGACAATTTTGAGAGCATCCATATCCAGGCCTGAGTCGGTCTCATCCATCACGGCGAAGCGGGGTTTGATCATCAGCATCTGGAGAATTTCCATCCTCTTCTTCTCGCCCCCCGAGAATCCCTCGTTAAGGTTCCGGTTAATGAAGTTCTGATCCATTTCCAGGTAGTTCATAGTCTCTCTGAGATCTTTAATATACTGGGTCAGGTTCAGCTTCTTCTCCGGGTACAGGGCCTCCAATGTGCGCTTGAGGAATTTCCCGACAGTCACACCCGGTATTTCTACGGGATACTGGAAGGCCAGGAACAGCCCGTCCGCCGCTCTGTCGGGGATGCTCATTTCCAGAAGATTTTTTCCATTAAAGAAGACTTCTCCTGCGGTGATTTCATAATCGGGATGGCCCATCAGAACATTGGCCAGTGTGCTTTTTCCCGAGCCGTTGGGTCCCATCAAGGCATGCACTTCCCCCGAACGGAGGGTCAGATTAATCCCTTTCAGGATGGGTTTATCATCAATATTTGCTTTCAGATTCTTTATTTCGAGTGTATTCATTTCTTTCCTTCCTATATGGGGTAGCCCATGGCTACCCTGAGTTCTTCCTTGGCAAACTGCACCTGCCAGGGTGGATCAAAGACCATCGAAGTTATGACCTCTTCCAGCCATTCATTCTTTCTTTTCAGAGTCTTGCGAATCGATTTTTCCAGGACCGGCCCCCAGGGGCAACCGGGGTAGGTCAGGGTGAAATCCACCTCTACAGTCTTCGCATCAATGAGTTCTACCCGATAGATCAATCCCAGGTCGGTGATAGGTGCCATGATCTCGGGATCATAGATCTCTCCCATCTGCTCAAAAAACGTATTCTCAATCTCTTTCTTATCTTTTAGGGAATCTTCCATGGATTCCTCCTTACAACAGACTATAATTAGAAGAAGCTAACTATGTTAGTATGATAAATATATTACTTAAATTGTCGTATATCAAGGATAAGAAGTAATGCTTCGCCAATCTTTTGGAGGAAATATGTCTGTTTGTATTGTTCTGGCTCATGCCGACTCATCATCCCTGTCTTCTCAGATCTTTATGGAACTTTCTACTCTTCTGGAATCAAAGGGGGGTGAGGTCTTCAAACAGGATCTATACAAGGATAAATTCGACCCGGTTCTGCCACTGGATGAACTCATGAGGCGGATGTCCCTGGACCCCCTGGTGACGCGTTACTCCACCGAGCTGGGTAACTCAGACAGGATTGTCGTCATTCATCCGGACTGGTGGTCCGGTCCTCCTGCCATCCTCAAGGGTTGGGTGGACCGTTTATTCCGTCCCGGCACGGCCTATGATGAGATCCGTGACTTTTTGGGGGGCGAGGCGGATTTCGTACCTTTACTCACAGGGAAGCGGGTGGATGTTATTGTCCTGTCCCACAGGGATGTCTCCTCCAACCCTCTGTTGAAATTCTGGAAAGAGGATGTCTTTGGATGGTGCGGCGTGACAGACTTTAAACTGCATCATCTGACGGACATCGGAGATAAAGAGCCAGGGGAGATCGGAGACTGGAAGCGGGCGGTGGTCAGCAAAATTTCAGATAATAATAAATTACAGATATCTTGATTAATGAGGACACTCAACCGGATAATAGAACTATATGAAGACAATCCTTGTAACTGGTGGAGCCGGATTTCTGGGATCTCATCTCTGCAGATCACTGCTGGAGAGGGGAGACATAGTCATCTGCCTGGATAATCTGAGTTCAGGCTCTGAGAAAAACATCGAATCATTGAAGGAGCATCATGACTTTCAGTTCATCAAGCATGATATAACAGAACCTTTCGATTTTCAGGTGGATCAGATTTACAATCTGGCATGTCCTGCCTCTCCCTATTTTTACGGACAATTTCCAATTGAAACCGCCAAATCCTGTTCTATCGGTGTCATTAATGTCCTGGAAACGGCTAGAAGAAGTCATGCAGAAGTTCTGCAGGCTTCAACTTCAGAAGTCTATGGTAATCCCCTGGTTCACCCTCAAAAGGAAGCATATCTGGGAAATGTTAATTCCATAGGTCCCCGATCCTGTTACGATGAGGGAAAACGATTTGCCGAGACACTTTTTTTCGACTATCACCGCAAATATAACATTCCCATAAAAATCGTCAGGATCTTTAATACCTATGGACCCT
>NZ_JAQIBL010000274.1 GCF_027859075.1 Oceanispirochaeta sp.
TAAAAGAACAATTAGCAAGTGATCTGCTTATTCAGCAAAATCACTTTAGTTCCGAGCGATTCAGGCTGATTACCCGAACGCTCCGTGAATATAACGTTTATACCCATTTTTTGTCAACAGATATCTGGAAAAAATATCCATTTTTTTCTTAAAACGCTACTCCTTAATGAATTGCTTCATTGTTTCTGTTTTAAGGAAGAGAAGAAAGTACTCAAGGAAGGAGAGCAGGGAACTGACGGCAGCCAGAATAAACAATACCTGTGAAACTAAAATCAGTTCTGTCATAAATTCCAGGCTTCCAAGTGATTTCATGGTTAATACAAAGAGGCCGAAGATACCGGAAATAAAATAGAAAACTGCTTTTACCTTCCCCCCCCATTTAGCAGCCAGTGCGGTACCCTCTTTGGCAAGGACCATACGGATGAACATAATACAGAACTCTCTCCAAAGTATTATCATTAAGGCCCAGAGGGGCATTAACCCGGTGAATGCAAAGCAGACAAAATAGGTCACCCGGCTGATGACATCGGCGAAGGGGTCCATAATTTTCCCCATGTCGGAAACCATATTATGTTTTCTGGCAATATATCCGTCCAGAACGTCTGAGACTTCACTGACAATCTGAATGATCCATAGGGCGATCATCCCCTTTAAAAGAATGGATTCTCCCATCACTGTGAATACATAGAGAATGAAAAAAATCGGAGACAGAATCATCCGTCCCACTGTAAGTTTGTTTGGTAATGTCATGGGTTTATAGTATTTTGGGTCACCACTGATGTCAACTCATCCGGAATGAATTATTGCAGTTATACAGCTGGACAGTGTTATTTTCTGATGAGTTGGACCTGTTCGTCTACAAACAGATAGGACCATGTATCAAAGAATCCGGATTTAAGGAATTTTAATCCCGGGTATGAATACTGATAAATCTTTGAATCGTTGAAGTCTTCTTTTCTCAAGGAGTAGAACCATTCATTGCTTTCTTCCGGAAGCTCCGATAAAGGCATGGATACGGGTCTGGACAGGATACCAAGGGCTTCGATTCTACTCTCAAGAAAAAAGAGCCCCTCAGAAACATCCCTTTTTACAAAAACAACAGCCGCTTTTTCGCCTTTAAGCTGAATAATATGTTCTTCTTTATCAGAACTAGTCCACTGAAGAGACAGGGATCCTTCATTGGAAGGAAAAAACTGAAGTTCTCCCAGGAACATCTGTTCCTCTGTATGAAAATTTGTCAGAGGGACCTTCAAGGAAAATGACAGGATGAAAGGAAAGAGGAATAACAAGGGGAAAGTATAATATGAGATCCCGCAAAGCAAGCCCAGCAGAACAGCGGCAGCATTGGACAGGGAGAAAACACCAGGCATTGTGACTCCAGAAGACATACTCAGCCAGAGACCCACTGAGCAAAAAAGGCTTATACAGAAATAGACTATTGGTAATATGTATCTTTTATGCCTGAATTTGCTCCAGTGAACCCCACTGATGGTTGAGGAGAGAAAATAGAGGACCAGAGCCAGCCAGAAACGTGAATCCTCAAGCATACAGTTCCTTTTGTTTTTCCTCCAGATAATCTATAAAACTGGAGGAGTCCGGATCGGAACCACTGAGTGACCTCATCAACTCTGTTGAAGAGTAGAGGGCTCCTTTAGAATGAATGTGTTCCTTGAGCCATTTCAGGATATCACCAAACTGACCCTGTTCTATCTGAAAGTCAACATCCCTCAAATCATGCCTTAATTGTTTCCAGATTTGTGCAGAATAAAGATTCCCCAGAGTATAGGTTGGAAAATACCCCATATCTCCGCTGGACCAGTGAATATCCTGAAGAATCCCGCTGAGATCATTCTGGTTTTGAATACCCAGAAGTTTGAAACTCTCGTTATCCCATGCATTCGAAAGATCATCCACCTGAAGGGTCCCATTAATAAGGGCTCTTTCCAGCCGGAATCTCAAAAAGATATGCTGATTATATGTCAACTCATCCGCATTAACACGAATGAGGCTTCTCTCTACGCGGTTCATATTCTGGAAAAGCTCATCAATGTCGATGTCGATGTTGATATCCCTATTCTGATTGGACATTTCCTGCTCAATAATCCTTTTAAGATAGACACAAAAAGCCTGGGACCGGCCAATGATATTTTCCCATAGCCTGGATTGAGACTCATGGAATCCCAGGGAACAGGCTTCAGAGACAATGGTCCCATACCATGCGGGAGGAAGATTCTGTTCATACAAGCCATGTCCGCCCTCATGAATGGTACTGGACAAGCCACTGAAAAAAGCATTCTCATCAAAAGCAGTAGTGACTCGTATATCTCTGGAACCCAGAGTTGTTGTGAAGGGATGTACCGAAAAATCGAGTCGCCCCGCCTTGAAATCGTATCCCATATCCTCCAGGACTCTCACGCTGATTCTCTTTTGAACAGACAGGGGGATCTTCCGCCCGTGAAGGCAATCCAGAGTGCTGGTGTTCTTCACTCCCAGGTCTATGAGAGGAGATAAATCACTCTCCATCCTATCGAATAACACTTCCATAACAGAAGCCTTCATCCCTGGTTCATATATATCCAGCAAAACATCATAGGGTTCGTCTTTAAGGTCACTGTACCCGCAACGCTCCTGGAGAAGGGTGACCATAAACTTCAGGGCGGGAGCAAAGATTTGAAAATCATCCTTATCTCTGGCTTTGAGCCAGCTTTCTCTTGCCAGAGCTCCGGCCTCCACAAAGCGTGTCATAAAATCCGGTGGCAGAACCTGATATTCCTTATATCTGCGGTTCAAGAGGCGGTACCACATCTGCACCTGCTCATCCCCGTTTTCCTGCAGATAAGAAAGCCATTCAGGCCAGCCGGGGTCCTG
This sequence comes from Oceanispirochaeta sp., assembly GCF_027859075.1. NCBI lineage: Bacteria > Pseudomonadati > Spirochaetota > Spirochaetia > Spirochaetales > Spirochaetaceae > Oceanispirochaeta > Oceanispirochaeta sp. The sequence goes on from NZ_JAQIBL010000274.1 coordinate 2,869, forward strand.
AAGAAGCAGGGTTAATTTATCCTGTATCATTCCCATCTGGCGGGCCCTGTCCCCGGCAGCAGCCTCAGGCATTCCAGTTTCCTGATCCCAACTCAATAAAGCCAGGATATGTTCCAGATCTTTAATGGACTGTTCTATTATTTTAATATCCTGAATAGCACGATCTGAGTTCATAGATTCTATTATCCAATAGAATGGGATTTTTGGAAAGAATAACTCTTAAGGTCTTTTCTGAGCTGTCTTCTGAAGTGAAAAGAGGAGATTACTATATTGTTTAAAAGCTTCGGGGCTGAGAGCTCTCTCTGACAGAGACAAGGATTTGGAAGTGTATTCTTCTGATATAAGAAATGCTTTATCCGTGTATTTTCCTCTGAGTATCATTGATCGGATGAGAGCTGTGCTTATGCTTCGAAATGGCTGCCTCAAGAGGAACTTCAACACAGGCTGTTCTTCTTCCAGAGCCAGAATCAGGGGCAATGTCGGTATACCGTCTTTCAGATCATTTCCTGCCGGTTTGCCCATTTTCCGAGAATCCCCGGTATAGTCCATGATATCATCTCTGATCTGGAAAGCCATACCGAATTCAAGACCCATGTGATACAGTTCATTTTGCACCTCAGGACTCCGGCCCCCCATCAATGCCCCTGTAAAACAGGACAAGCCAAAGAGCTCAGCAGTTTTCCCGCTTATTCTTTTATAATACCGATCCCGGTTGATAAAAAAATCCCCGGTACTGGAATCCTGATCGATTTCACTGAGACAAAGCTGCTCCAGACTCTCTGTCATATAGGGAACAAGAGATTCGCTGAAATGGGAAGAAGAAAGGCGGAGTGACTGGGACAAAAGGTAGTCACCAGCCAGAATGGCTCTCTTTGCGCCTTCCTTCCTGTACAATGTCGTATTCCCCCGCCTCTTGAGGGCATCATCCAGGACATCATCATGAGCCAGAGAGGCAATATGCAGCAATTCTATAGCCGCGGCAACCGCGATAAGATCAGAGGGTTCGGCATCTCCGCCTTCTGCGCAGAGTAGAAAGAAGGCGGGTCTTAAAAGCTTTCCCGGTCTTTTAGTGAGTGTTTCCAGGTCGCCGCGAATCAGTGTCGGACTCTTCTGAACAACATCATCAATTTTTTGAAGTACCTGCTGAAGCGGGGCCATCAATGATGACTCCTCCTCCAGATATGTAAATGTCCGGGTCAATCAGTTCTTCCCCTTCTTATTCCGGGGCTCTCCAAAGTAAAAATAGGTTTTATGAGCCAGAGTTGTGCCGTTCCACCACTTCTTCAGCCAGGGCATGACCCAATAATCCAGTCCCAGAACCCTGCCGGCTCCTCCGAGCATCATAACAGCTGCAAAGATAAACCAAATCTGTTCCCAGCTGAAAAAGCCGGAGAAGATGAAAACAAAACACATGATGATGGATACTCCTGCTGCGGGAAACACAAAGAGTCCGCCAATAAGGGCCAACCCAATGAGAATTTCCACAGAAACGACCATTGTCTGAAAAAGCTGGAACGGCAGGTATGCTGCCATCCCATCCATAAAGGTTTCCCGGAACCAGGTCACCACGATGTTGTCAGGTTTAAGGACAAGACCCGTTGTATCCCACAGCTTACCAAGGACATGAACAGCTGTATCTGTGGCTGTTGCTGCGACCTCTTCCACTATTTCACTGGCGGCAGCCACTGCATCAGCAGTTTCTGCAACCACAGTTGCTGCTCCATCCGATGAAGCAGCAACCGCTGCTCCCGGATCATAGGATGCGGGTGTTCCAAATCCTGCCTGAACAATACCACGGCTGAACATCCATCCAGATTTTGAACCCAGATCAAACTGAAGCCATCCTTCCCCGATTTTATTCAGCCCCTCTATAAGCCACATAAGACCCAGCCAAAGACGAAGGGGAAAAGCCCAGAGTGACTGTATATGATTACTGATAAATCCACCCACAAGGGTTCTGCCTTCGTTCATATCAAAAATTTCATGCTGAATATACTTCCACCAGCCATTCACACCGCTGACAGAATGCAGATAAAGGACATTGACAAGATGTTTCAGGGTCATAGCAGGTATACCGGAAAGAGAGACTCCACCAGTATGTGAAACCGCATATCGGCCGCCTATAGAAACCATAAACCCATGGAAATTGGATTTAAATGTATATTCCTTATCGATCCCGTTGATTTTAGAGACAATATTGTGAACCGCCACTGAAGCGGTCTGCTCGGCTGCTTCAACAATCTGAGGCACGGGTCTCTCATTCTCAATGAACCACTGGGCATCACCCACGACAAAAAGGTTTTCATGCTCTTCACTCTGCATGGTCGCCTTGACCTTGAGTCTGTCAACATGACCGATTTTCAGGCCCGTATCCACTCCGAATTGACCGCCCTTGATTCCACAGGTCCAGATGAGAGTACCGCATTTTATGGTAGTACCGTTTTTCAGGGTTAAAGAACCCTTCTCCGCCTTGGTGATGAGAGCATTGAGCATGATTTCCACACCCTTTTTCTCCATATAACGCTGGGCTTTGATCCGTGGTTTTTCCGGTATCATATTGAGGATATTTCCAAGACCTTCCGCATTGATAAGGCGTACTTCTTCTGGATCTATTTTATAGTCCCTGCACATGAGGGGCAACTTTTCGATCAGTTCACCGACCATTTCCACACCGGTAAATCCTGCACCTGCAACAACAAAAGTCATTAACATTTTCCGGATCTCAGGATCCTTCTCATAGGAAGCCATCCGGAACATTTCCCGGATATGATCCTTAATATCGAGGGCGTCCTGATAACACCAGAGTGGTAAGGAGTGTTCTTTCACACCGGGGATACCGAAATCAGTAGATTCTGCACCCGTCCCCATGATTAGATAATCATACTCATAGCTGGCCGTATCAGACTTAAGAATCTGTTTATCCGCATCCAGACTCGTAACCTGATCCTGAATGACCTTTACTTTTTTTCCTGAAAAAATTCTATCAAAAGAGATTTTTACACAGCCGTGCTGCTCTACCCGGCCACCGGCAATCTCGTGAAGTTCGGTCATCAGGGTATGATATGGATTCTTATCAATAAGAGTGATTTCAACATCCTTGTTTTTCTTGAATGCTTTATGAAGCAGCTTTCCTGCATGGATTCCGGCATATCCTCCACCTAATATAACAATTCTGTTCATATCACAACCCCTATCTTTTTAGTATTCTTTTATCTATTAGAACATAATAATGATAATATGAACACTGTCAATCAATAATTGTTTATCAAAAAGGAAAAAAGTCCCGAAAAACTTCTTTTTAATAAATTAGGGCATTTCCTTTTTGACTATTTTTTCCTGAATCATACTGATGGCATCATTCAGAGGAATGCTGTTTAACTGTTCACCCGTACGTATCCGGATGCTGACCGATTTTTCATTCATTTCCTTCTCACCCAATACCAGCATATAAGGAATCTTCTGGTTCTGGGCGTTTCTGATTTTAGCATTCATCCGGTCATCCGAAAGGTCTGAATCAGCAATGAGGTCTGCAGCTCTCAGAGCCTGTTCCACATCTTTGGCATAGGCATCAAATTTATCACTCACAGGTATGACTTTGACCTGCAGAGGAGCCAGCCACACAGGGAAGGCCCCACCGTAATTTTCGATGAGAACACCGTAAAATCTTTCCAGAGAACCCAGGAGGGCACGATGGATCATATAGGGTCGTTTCTCCTGACCGTCTTTATCAACGAAGGTCATTTTAAAACGTTCGGGCTCATTAAAGTCAAATTGAATAGTAGAAAGCTGCCAGGATCGGCCAATGGCATCCTTCACCTTCAGGTCAATTTTAGGACCGTAAAAAGCTCCGCCCCCTTCATCCACTTCATAGTCCAGCCCTTCTGCTTCAATAGACTGTCTCAGAGATTCCTGAGCCGCCTCCCAGCGTTCAGGGTCTCCCACAGCCTTCTCGGGGCGTGTTGACAAATAAGCTTGTATCTCTTTAAATCCGAAAGCTCTCAGCATGGAGAGGCTGAACCTCAGAACCTCAGAGACTTCGTCCTGCATCTGATCGGGTGTACAGAACAGGTGTGCATCATCCTGGGTAAATCCACGGACTCTGAGAAGGCCATGAAGGGTTCCGGATCGTTCATACCGGTAAACCGTTCCCAACTCGGCCCAGCGGAAAGGAAGCTCCTTGTAGGAGTGCTTTCCATTGTTGTAGATCATGATATGAAAGGGGCAGTTCATTGGCTTGGCGTAGTAGTCCGCATTGTCCATGACCATGTTGGGATACATGCCCTCCTTGTAGAAATCAAGGTGTCCTGAGGTCTCCCAGAGCCATGATTTTCCTACATGAGGTGTAAAGACCATTTCGTAGCCGTTTTTATAGTGTTCTTTTCTCCAGAAGTCTTCGATGGTAACCCTCATACGGGCTCCCTTGGGATGCCAGTATACAAGACCGGGACCGGCTTCTTCGTGAAGACTGAAAAGATCCAGTTCCTTCCCCACCCGTCTGTGATCGCGTTTTTCCATCTCTTCCAGAAACTCCATATGAGCCTTCAAAGCCTTGGCATCACCGAAGGCGGTGGCATAGATCCTCTGCAGCATGGGACGCTTTTCATCACCCCGCCAATAGGCTCCGGCAATGGAAAGGAGTTTAAAACCCTGAGCGTTCAATCGGCTGGTATCTTCCACATGAGGGCCCCGGCACAGATCGGTAAAATGAGAACCCATTTTATAAATAGAGATTTCTTCATCTTCCGGGAATTCCTGAATCAGTTCCATCTTATAGGGCTGATCTTTAAACAGTTCCAAAGCCTCAGATCGACTGAGAACGTCCCTCTCGAAACCCACCTGATCTTTGATGATCTCCTGCATTCCCTTTTCGATTTTTTCCAAATCTTCATTTGTCAATTTCCGGGGAAGATCGAAGTCATAATAGAATCCGTTTTCGATGGCAGGGCCGATGGCGAACTTGGCTTCCGGCATAATTTTCAGGACAGCCCCGGCCATGACATGGGCCATGGAGTGACGTAGTTTCTGGAGTTTTTCCAGCTTTTTCTGTTCTTTGCTATTCATAATCCGTACCTCCGTTTCAGAACGGCATAAAAAAACCCTTTCATGCTTCGTCCTGTCACTAAAAAATTAATTTCAGCATAAGGACGAAGAACAAAAGGGTTCTCCGCGGTACCACCTTACTTCGCCCCTGCCAGTGTGTGTCTGCAGAAGGCGCTCTCAGCTCTCCCTTGACGCGGGATTTCGGCTTCATCTAGTCGGAATATTTCCTAAATTTGAAAATTTTCCTTTCGGGAAGCAGCTCGGGAGGGGTTTTCACTGATCCGGAATCGGCAATCTTCCAACCAATGGACCGCCTCTCTCTAGACCCGGGGGACAGTTACTCGTCTCCGTCTAAACTTGTAAACTAAATATGGTGAAAGACCCGGCAAATGTCAAGAAAGTCACTCATGTGTTTTCATTAAAATCCAGGATTTCCTTGTACTGATTCCTCAGATCCCGAATTTCGATCTCCCAGAAAGAATCACTCCCCCAACCAGGATAGTGTTTCTGAAAACTAAAATCATTTTTCTGCCGGCCGCACCAAGCCAGAAAATACACCATACGCATAGCCCTGAGTGGCTCCACCAGACCCAGGCTGGAAGACTCCATAGAGCGGAATTCCTGATAACCATCAAGGAGCATGAAAAACTCTTTTCGACAGGCAGAGGCATGCCCGGGAAGGAGCAGCCAGAAATCCTGAACCGCCGGCCCCATGGCCATATCATCAAAATCGATGATCATAAGCCCTTCTTCCATTCTGTCCAGTATATTGCCGCAGTGAAAGTCACCGTGGATACGAAGCTCTTCCACATTGTCAAACATGGGAGTAATTATATCAGAAATATTTCTGACTACAGACTCGAACTCCCCGGCCCTGCGGGTGGGCATCTGTTCTAAAAGATCCTGGCAATCCTTGATAAAAGTGGCTCCCGGATGGAGTCGGGGCCGATGAAGAGCTTTTACCTTATCTCCGGCGCTGTGCATTCTACCGACAAGCTGCCCCAGGCGGTACCATTGTTCTTCATCTTCTCTAAATTCCCAGAGCCGTCCGCTTTTATAGGGAAAAAGGGCAAAACTGAGGCCGTCTTTAGTTTTCCCTATGGTTTCTTCATTTTTAAGATATTCAGGAAGAGCAAGAGGAATGTCCATCTCACCGCAGTCTTCCATAAAATCATGTTCTTCCTGTATGGCCTCGTCGGACCAGCGGTCAGGTCTGTAGAATTTAACAACAAAGCGATCCCCATCATCACTCTTCAGTTCATAAACACGATTGATATAACTGGGAAGAGGTTGGACCAGAGGGAGGAAAGACAATTCGGTCTGACCTTCAACTGTATCAATAATATTTTGCGGGTTTAGAGATTCAAAATCACTCCCCTTCGATTTCATATCTTCCATCAACCAGCAGACTCTGACCGTGATTGAAACGGAGAAAACCAATCGGGCATATTATAGAGATGTGAAAGGATAAAATTCTTTTGATCCCAGGCGGCAATCCTCTTATCGGTAATGATAAATCTCGTTTCTTCATTACCGGGTGTCCAGTGAGTATTTTCATCCAGTGAGAACTGGACTGATTTGTCTTCTGATAGATTATAGAAATACAACAAAAAATCATTTTCAAAGGGTTTGATCATCAGACAGTTTCCATCCCTGGAAAAACAACCCCGGCCATTTTCCACTTTTCTGGACTGTAAAACCTGTCCACTCTGATTCAATTTTATAAGGAGTGATGTTTCTACAGGGTATTTCTGCCAGTTCCTGTAACTTCCTGGGGTATGGATAAAGATGTCTTCTTCCTGAGGGATCATATCCATGATGCAGGGCACGGTAGCTATATAATCTAAATGCCTGTAATCTTCTGCTTCCAAAGAAACCCCACGTTGAAAAAAGGAATAACCCTCCAGCCTCTGTACTGCAATTGAAAAGAAATAAGCTTCCGGAAAAACTGTCTTATGAGCCATAAGCAAGGACCCGTTGGCCATGGTTCGTATAAAAAGGACAGGATTGGAGCCAAAAAAGGCATGGTCTTCTATGGAATTCATCCTGACCATCTCTTTTCGGGGTTTTGTTCTGAAATTATCCCAAATATGGATTTCTTCTCCCGCGAGGATTCCGAAGGACATATCTGTAAAGGCAAATAAAACAACCGGTCTGCAGGGGATTGATTCAGAGGATCCCGAGTTCAGATTCTTCAGTACCAGCTTTCCCCGTTCCATCCCATCAAAGTTTTCTATCAGAGTCCAGACATGTTGAGAAGAATTATAAAGGAGCAGAATATAAACATCTGGACCAAGAGAGAGGACCTGTTTGATCTCATCATCATCCACTGCCTTATATTGACAGATTTTCTTCTGCAATGCTCTCAAGCTGGTAATCGTCCTCATCTGTTATGATTTTTAATTAGTGAAACTTTGTACCGAATCTCAGGACTTGTCAAGGCAAATACTTTTCAAGAAAGCTATCAGGATTCAGGAGCTTATCAAGAAATAAAGGACAGGATATACTGATGTCACTCAAATCCAAGGATGGTTTATGACCCCTGTAAAAAATCTGATACTCCTGATTCTGCTGATTCTGACATCATTCACTGTTCATGCATCTGACACATCCTCCCAGGAAGTCCTCCTTGCTGAAGAAGTCTTCAACAATGTGGATAATCTCATTGAAGATAAAAAATATGAATCCGCCTGGACTCTTCTTCATGAACATGCCGAATCTCTTGATTTTGCAGATCTGATAATCAAAAAGACCGAACTATGCCTCCGCTACTTTGTGCTGACCAACAGGCACGGTATGTTTGCCTTTACTGATTTGGAAGGAGACGAAAATCTATTGGAATTAAGAAAACAACAGAACAACTATGAATTAAAACTCTTTGATCCGGAAGGCGGGTTGAAAATGGCTCTGCAGGGCAGTCCTGATAGAGGCGAACTCTACTACTGGCTGGGAGAGTTTTACAATGAAGTCCTGTCCTTTTATGGAGATACCTGGAATGAAACTCAAGATGATCTTCGGAATCATATTCAGGAAAATTTTGAAAAAGCCCTTTCACTGGGAATGGAGACTGAGGATATTTATGCCAAACTGGCTCATACAGAATTGCTGAAAGGAGAGTGGGATCAGGCTGCAGAACATTTAACCCAGGCCATGGCTTATGATCGGGAAGATGCCGCCTATTATCAGAACCTGGCCATTGCCCAGTTGAATCTGGACCGTTTGGCCCAGGCTGAAGTCAATGCCGAACTGGCCATAAATCTATATACCGACCCTCTCTATAAGGCTGATACATGCTTTCTGGCTTCAACAATCGCCTTATACCGCAGCAGAACGGACAGTGCCGCTGATTATCTGAATAAAGGCTTTAAATTGTCTCCGGGTGATTTCCGCTTTCCTGATCGGCTGATCAGATTACACCTCTCTCAGGAGAACTATGAGGATGCCCGCCGATCGGCGGAAGATCTGTTCGGGCTGTACCCGGAAAACCCGGAAACCTGTAACACCATCATTCAGTATTTTTTCAGTCATCAACGACTGGATGAAACCCGGGGATTCTTTGAGACACAACTCAAAAAGTACGGTGAAAGACCTGAGGTCATGGGAAATCTGTATTTTCATCAGGCCGTAGCCTCTCATTACCAGGGATTGGAGTATGAAGCCCTCGATTTATTTGACCTGGCAGAAGAGGAATTCAATAAGACCGACCCTCCCAATCCTCTGGTTTTTGATGCCATTAAAAAGATGAGAGGGATTATATCGGGTCAATAATCATAAGGGAGAAACCGGGATTATGTCTTATTCCTGGCCCAATGTATCGGGATTCCATATGACCTTGTTCCTGCCTGTATGTTTCGCCGTATATAACCTTTTATCCACTCTCTGCATTATTTGCTCCAGAGAGAGGCCTTTGTGACTCTGGGAGATCCCCATGCTGATGGTGATCTTTTTGCGGACGCCGCTGAATGAGAAACTCCCGATCATCGTCCTGATTCTCTCTCCCAGGATCAGAGCCTCGGCTCCCTTGGTCTCTGGAAGAATCAACATAAATTCTTCACCACCAAAACGGAAGACCTTATCGGAAAGACGTACCGAGTTTCTGAGAACCCCCGCCAGTTCCCGAAGGACTTCATCTCCCGTAATATGTCCATAGATATCATTTATAGTCTTGAAATGATCGATATCCAACAGGGCGATACAGAAAGGATTCTCCGAACGATCACTGCGGGCCATCTCTCTTAAAAGCGCCTCTTTCATATGCCTTCTATTGTACAACCCCGTCAGAGGGTCTGTAGCACTTTCGGTCTCAAGCATAGTGTATTGCTCTTCCAGAGTGGCTCTATTCATAAAATTTTCGGTCCGCATAAAATTCAGGCTCATAAACATCACCCAGCTGAGGCCATAAAATATAAATACCTGAACGACCTGATAGACTTCAATACCAATGCTGTCGTTGAGGATCAGCAATGACAGGATCATCAGGAAGAGAGTCCATCCGGACAAGAGAGCAAAATCCCGGGGAAGAAGCCATAAGATAGTACATGTATACATCAAGGCAATAATATAAGCCGAAATATCATAGCTGAAGTGTAGATCCAGAAAGGTCAGGAAAATCAGGGACGCCTCTATGACGGCGATAAAAGAGAAGAGAAGAATTTTTTTTACATTCTCAGAAACAATTTTTCTGAAGGATAAAAAGAGAACAAGGTATAATAGGGAGCAGGCTATAATCATACCAAATATTGTCAGGTACATATTAATCGATTTTGCCTCCATGCCATCCATAGGGAAAAAACGATTTTGAATGATATACACTATTGAGATGCCAATCAAAAGAAAGACCAGGACTTTTAATTGTCTGAGATTAAAAGTGTTTTGATTTTCTAAAAATGAAATATGTAAAGTCTCAGGGATTTTTAATCCCCGAATTATAAAAAAACGGCTCATACTTCAATATTAAAGTCAGATATTGAATCAAACAAGAAAAAAACTGCTATTTTTTTCTTTTAATTGATTATAAGATTTGCCTTATGACAGAATTGTATATTATGCGTCACGGCGAAACAGATTGGAACCGCCAGAAACGCTATCAGGGACAGATGGATTCGGCTCTGACAGATACAGGAAAATTGAGAACTCTTCTTCAAAAAGAGAAACTCAAGGATGTGGATTTTGAAAGAGTCTTCTGCAGTCCTCTGGGCCGAACAAGGGCAACCCTGAAACTTCTGACACCCCGTTCCCGGGGACTTATCTACGATGACAGACTCAAGGAAATTTGTCTGGGCTTGCTTCAGGGGAAAACACATGCCGAATTGGCAGATCCTGAAAGAATAGCGCAGGAGAAGTTCTGGACTGATCCGGAGTCATTTTCCGCCGATGGTGCCGAAACAATGGCGGAACTGGAAATCAGAGTGAAGGATTTTTTGTCAGACCTGAAAAAAATGGAAGGCAGAATTTTGATTGTCACTCATACGGTCATCATTAAAATGGTTCTGAAAATTCTAGATTCAAAACCCATAAGCGCTCTATGGGGGGGGCCCTTCCTGCATCCTGGAACAATTCTCATTGTGGATACAGATCATCAGCCCTGTATCCGCGAGGTGATTCATCCCCAGGAGAAAATGGAGCGTTCTGTCAGCTATACGGCTTAAAAAAATATTGATATAAAATCAATGATTGTTTATTCTTTAAAATAGCAGGAGTTAAGTATGGATGCATCGGATTCACTCAGCCGTTTTTACAAAAATCTGACAGATGGAAAAACCTCCACCCTCAGGAAAATGTTTGTGGATCAGCCATGGATTGACACACCCCTATCGGGTTCTCTCAGGGGTGACGCCGGGTTGGCGGAACTGATGGATAACGAAGGCTCCTGGATGCGAAACCATCTGATCTCGGTTGAACTGGTTTCTCAGATCAAGGACGAAAAACGCATAGCTGTAGAGCTGAGACTCTATGCCAAAATTAACGGAGAGAAGAAAGATCTTCCCGTCATACTGATCGGGGACCTTCAAGATGATCTCTTTGACCAAATCAGGATATATCACAGCACATGGCCCATCAACGGTCGACACAGCTACAGGGCTCCCCTTGTCTGGCCCGAAGCTGAACTGAGGAAACCTGAGATTATCAATGAATACATATCATACCTGACAAAGCAGGATTATAATAAAATTCTGGCTTTATTCACAGAAAATGCATTCATACAGGAACCAAGCGGCCTGGGATTCATCCATCAAGGTCCCGAAGCAAGGGAAGCATTTTTTATAAAGATCATGGCCGACGGCCCCCTGGGCATCACCCACTCAGCCGTCCTTCAGGATCAGAAACATTTTTGTGCCGAATACATCTGCAATAGTTGGGGAAAGCTACAGTTCGAACCTATGGCAGGATGCACAGTCTATGGATTGACAGAACAAAAAGACAAACTGACTGCCATACGAGTTTATGATGATATAACGGTTCCAGGTGAAACAAACCTTATTATACCTCCCCTGGATTAAGGCAAGAAGATCTCTTTCATAAACAAATAAAAGAAATTGGAATGTTGGGAGAGAGTGCATTAGAATTGACTTTGAAGATAAAAAGAAAGGTAGGCTTATTTATGTCTGAAAAACAAATCACAGTAAAAGAATTCTCCGATGAACTTGTGAAACGTCTCAATAAGGGAAAGACCGTAGACTGCTGCAAGAAAGAACTTTTGAACCTCGCAGCCCTTGCCAGGGAAAAAATGGGGGATGAAAAAATAATGGTCGACTGGAAGGACTGATTTTCATAGTAGGAAAATATTGATTTACCACAAAGATCATTCAGTATATGATATGAGAACTATCAGTCTGAGGAGATGCTCAATTGAAAAAGCAATTTGTGGTACTTTTAATTTTTATAATTTCTGTCGCCTTCATATCAGCCAAAGAAATAACCCAGCAATCAAGCTGGGGAGTCGAATTCGCCTACTATTTGGACGACAACGATGGCAAGAATGCAAATAACGGATTTACATGGCCCCATTATTCTCCCATTGAGGTCCCATCATCCTCTTACCCTGACGATTTAGATGAAGGACGGCCCTTAGGCAGTGGCTGGGGTTCTGTGGAGCTTCAGGTTTATCTTGATCATACCATTACAGTTCCCTTCCTCCAGGGAAGCGGCCCTCTCACTAAAGGCAACAATGTACAATTCGGATTCAGGGGATACCTGGCCCCGGTTGTGGCCTATGCTCAGGCCAAGGCTGTGATCACTCCCATCGCCTTTTTAAATTTTGGAGCCGGTTATTCAATCGGTTCCGGTTGGGCCGGACTGGGGTTCAACGGCATCGGGCTGAATAATGACGGAACCGGGATTCCCGAAAGCGATCCCTTTCCCGGAGCCGTAATGGAAACCTGGATGAGCGGTACTTTTCAGTTTGATATGGCCGCAGTTGTTCCCGGAGAGTGGAATCATGTGGTTGTTGTGGCCAGCGGAAAACTGAAAAATATGTATTTCACGGCCGCGGGAGACAATGATGCCTGGCAGTGGAAGGCCGACGATGGAGAAAACTTCAACGGCAATATGTTCCTGGGAACCTATGTATTGGGCTATCAGATGCCCTTGCTGGTCGACATGGTTGGTTTTATGGTGGAAACAGAGCAGTATCTGGGCGATGTTAAAGACATGTCCACCATGGATGAAAAGGGTTGGGGTTCAGACTTTGTTGAAGTCAAGTTCGGTCCTCTTGTCAATGTGACATTTGATGATAAGAACAGCCTCACAACTCTGGTTCAGTTAAAAACTGACAGACTCTACAGCGATGACACCATTCATGACAACTACTATGAAACCCGGAGCTATGAATCTACTTTTGTGAAGATTCACCGTGTGGCCCTGGCCTATAAACACAAGTTTTAATGCATCCCTGCCGGCTTCTTTCAAGCCGGCAGTTCTTATTTTGGCAATCCATCATTATTATTTAACTCTTTGAGCAGGAGACAAATGGACAGTCCTAAAATTCATTTAAATGAATTGTATTTCCTCTTTTTTAAAATTGGTTCGGTCACCTTTGGAGGTGGATACACCATGCTTCCCATGCTGGATAGAGAACTGTCAGAAAAAAGAAGATGGGTCACAGAAGAAGAACTCCTGGATTATTATGCCATCGGCCAATCTACTCCCGGAATCATCGCTATCAATACGGCAACCTTTGTCGGATATAAAACGGCTGGGATTCCCGGTGCCATTGCCGCCACCCTGGGAATGGTAAGCCCCTCTTTGATCATCATCATTCTGATAGCCGCATTTTTGAGGAACTTCAACGAAGTTCCTCTGGTACAGAAAGCCCTGAAGGGTGTAAATATAGCAGTCGCGGTTCTGCTCATCTTTTCTGTGTGGAAATTTGCTCAAAAAACAGTGAAGGATATCCCGGGATTTCTCATCTGCCTCACGGCCTTTCTAGCCGTCGGGTTCGGAGGCATTTCTCCTATCCCCGTGGTGGCACTCTCGGCGTTCCTTGGAATAGTCATCCCTATTCTGAAACGGAGAAAGAAATGAGTTTCCTGACCCTTTATCTGATCTTCTTTAAAATTGGTCTATTCACCATCGGCGGCGGGTTGGCAGCCCTTCCCCTCCTGCAGAATGAAGCGATGAAGAGACAATGGTTCAGCCAGGCAGAATTTTTTCATATGGTCGCTGTTTCCGAATCAACTCCCGGTCCCATTGGTGTCAATATGGCCACCTATATAGGATGGGATTACGCCGGGATTGCTGGATCGCTGGTGGCTACCTTCGGTCTGGTCAGCCCCTCTTTGATTATTATTATCCTGATAGCCAGGTATTTTTTTCATTTTAATGAGAAACCTCTGGTGCAGTCGGCTCTATCCGGCCTCAGACCGGCGGTGACCGGTCTCATAGCCACGGCAGCCTTCAACGTTCTCACGGTCGCGGTGTTTCCCATTCAAACCTTCCGGGAGAATGGTTTGTGGGGAGAGTTATTCGACCCGGCGACACTGATCCTGTTTGTTTTGATAGTTGCCGCCTATGTGAAATGGAAGGCTCATCCCGTATTTTATGTGGCCGCTGCAGCTGCGGCAGGGATGATTTTTCTATGAGCCGGATTACGAACATTCCGGCCAGCTATCTTGTACTCTTGAAAGAGGAGGAAGTTCTACTCCTTCAAAGACAGAATACCGGCTTTGGGGATGGAGATTACAGCTTCATCGCCGGTCATGTGGAAAAGGATGAATCCTTCAGCCAGGCCCTGCACAGAGAGGCTCTGGAAGAAGCTGGTATCCGCCTCGATCCCGAACATGTAAAAACGTCCCATATTATGCATCGAAAATCTGATGATTCCGTACGGGTGGATGTTTTCTTCGTGTCCCATTTCTGGGAGGGAGAAATTAAAAATCGAGAACCGGAGAAATGCTCTGATCTCTCCTGGTTCCCTTTAAACCACCTTCCTGACAATATGATTCCCTATATCCGGGAAGCCCTCAGTCTCATCAGGAAAGGCGTGCATTACAGTGAATACGGCTGGTAGACTGTCACCAGCCTCCCGAAGCTCCTCCGCCGCCGAAGCCTCCGCCTCCACCGCTGAATCCGCCCCCGCC
>NZ_JAQIBL010000275.1 GCF_027859075.1 Oceanispirochaeta sp.
AAGGCTCTGGGAGCGGGACAGGTGGATATTTATGGTGTGACTGGTCCGGATCCTTTCGGTGAAACCGTAAAGTCCATCCTGCTGAAATACGGTGTTTCCTGCTCTCATATACAGACACAGAAGCAGCACTGGCATACCCATGTGTATCATAAATTCTACAGGGATTCCCGGGAGGAACCGCGTTGTGATATTGGTAACTTTAACATTGTCAGCCCTGAGACAGTGGAATCTCTCCTTCATGATATTGAATCCAATGCATCAAATTATCAGGCCATCATCATCAATGAGCAGGTGCTCAATGGATACCACAATAGACTGTTCCAGAAGGGGCTCAAGGGTTTGATTAAAAAATTCGACCAGGACTGTTTCTGGATCAGCGATTGTCGTCACCTGAACCATATCTATGATCACAGCATCCGAAAGTTAAATATTCATGAAGCCGAAGACCTGTTCAATCAGAGAAACAAAGGCACGGGGAAAGTACCCGAAAAGAAAGAGCTGACCCGATGGTTGGGTTCCTTTTGGGAAAAACCCGTCATCATCACATTAGGAGAAGAGGGGGCAATCGGAATTGACCAGGAAGGAAGACTGCAGGAAACACCGGGGATCAGCCTGATTGGACCTAGAGATACGGTAGGGGCGGGAGATGCTTTTCTGGCAGGACTGACCCTCACCATGGCCTCCGGATACCCCCTGAAAAAGGCTCTGTATCTGGGAAACTGTGCCGCCAGCGTTTCGGTGACCAAATTATTCGAAACAGGTCACCCCCGGGTGGATGAAGTCCTAGCCATGGGATCTTCCCCCGACTTTCGCTACAATCCGGAATTGGCTGGAGACAGTAGAGGTGCAAAATACCTGAAGGATAGTCCCGTAGAACTCACAGGTATAAGAGCGACAGGGAATCCAAGGGTTATCATCTTTGATCATGACGGAACCATATCCACCCTGCGTCAGGGTTGGGAACCCATCATGAAAGATGTTGTCCTTCGTTCTATCCTGGGAGACTCACTGAATCTGATTTCACAGTCAGAAATGAAGAGCATCAGTACTGCAGCAGAGGATATGATAGAGAAGACGACAGGTGTACAGACGATCATACAGATGCACCATCTCCAGGCTCTTGTAAAGTCCTACTCTTACATCCCTGAAGATGAGGTTCTCAGCCCTCTGGAATATAAAAAAATATACAACGACAAACTCATCCAGATGGTTTCGGCCCGTATCGAT
Source organism: Oceanispirochaeta sp. (assembly GCF_027859075.1). Classification (NCBI taxonomy): domain Bacteria; kingdom Pseudomonadati; phylum Spirochaetota; class Spirochaetia; order Spirochaetales; family Spirochaetaceae; genus Oceanispirochaeta; species Oceanispirochaeta sp. The sequence continues at coordinate 1,228 of NZ_JAQIBL010000275.1, forward strand.
CTGTTTCGCCGGGGAATGCTGGATCTCAGGGATGTCACCATAAAAGGGGCCATCCCCTTTATACAATTCCTCAGAAAAGCCGGCATCACTCTCTATCTGGCAAGTGGAACGGATCAGGCGGATGTCCGTCAGGAAGCTGATACTCTCGGGTATGCAGATTTATTCAACGGCGGAATATTCGGTTCTATGGGAGATGTAGACTGTGATCCTAAAAAAATGGTGATCGAAAGGATATGCCGGAATCTCCCTGAGGGAACGAGACCGGAGGAGTGCTATGTCTTCGGCGATGGCCCTGTAGAGATGAGAGAAGCGGCTAAGCGGAATTTTACCAGGATAGGGCTTGTGAGTGACGAAAAACAGCGTTTCGGTGTGAATCTGGACAAAAGAAAGCGTCTGATCCTGGGAGGCGCTCAGGCACTGATACCCGATTTTTCATGGGCATCCCTCCTTACAGACCATCTGAAATGGGATCTCAAGGATAAAGGGGATCAATGATTATGAAATATTTTGACCGCAGCAAGATGGAGTTTTATCCTCTCAGTTCACGGAACAGCAAAGTCCTGATCACCGAAAGTGCCCTTCAGCCCGGCAGCGCCCCCCCTCCTCTCGAAGAGGTGTATCAGCATAAAATGGATCAGATAGCCCGGGAGATCATGAAGGCTCGTCGGAATGATCGTCCGGTCATGCTGACATTTGGTGCCCATGCCATCAAAAATGGATTGTCACTCCTCCTGGCAGCCCTCATCGAGGAGAACTGGGTGACTCACCTGGCCACCAATGGCGCGGGGGTCATTCATGACTGGGAGTTTGCCTTTCAGGGGTTGAGCTCTGAGGATGTCCGGGTCAATGTGGATAAAGGGACATTCGGCACCTGGGAAGAAACAGGATTCACACTCAATCTGGCCCTTGCAGCAGGCGCCTTTCGAGGCTGGGGTTACGGGGAATCCATAGGAGCCATGATCAGCTCGGGTGAAATTATTATCCCATCAGAGGAGGAATTGTACTCTTTACTAAGGGGAGAAAAAAACAGTGGAGAACTCTGGCAAAGAGCGGCGGCGGCAGACTTCCTGGACCTGATTCTGGCGGAAAATCTCAAGCCGGGACCCTTAATAATCAAGCATCCCTTTGCCGAATACAGCATTCAGGCCAGAGCCTTTGATGCGGGGGTACCCTTTACGAGTCATCCCATGTTTGGTCATGACATCATCTATACCCACAGGACCAACCGGGGAGCCGTCATCGGCCGCTGTGCTGAAAGGGACTTTTTGTGCTTTGCCGAATCTGTCTCCCGCTTAGAGGGTGGAGTGTATCTCTCCGTCGGCTCTGCAGTGATGTCTCCCATGATCTTTGAAAAATCACTCTCCATGGCCCGGAACATTGCCCGGAGGGATGGAAGAGTCATAAAAAATTGCCCCCTCCATGTTGTCGACATTCAGGAGCAGTCCTGGGACTGGAGTCGTGGCGAGCCTCCCATTGATAATCCGGCCTATTACCACCGGTTCATGAAAACCTTCAACAGAATGGGCTGCCCTGCAGACTATACATGCATGGACAACAGAGTATTCCTGCATCATCTTTACAAGAGATTACACAAATGAATAAAAAATGCATCATAGGTGTAGATATCGGAGGTACTAAAATTTCCGTTACACTGGGTTCTCTTCAGGGAAAAATACTTGTAAAAGAGAAATTTCCCACTGAGAACAGTTGGGAAAAAGTCATTGAAAAGATATATCAGACCATAAATAGTTTTCTCTGTGACATTCATAAGGACGATGTGAAAGCCATTGGCATAAGCTGCGGAGGCCCCCTGGACAGCAGGAAGGGAGTGATTCTGTCGCCCCCCAACCTGCCCGGCTGGGATGAAGTGCCGGTCTGCTCTATTCTTGAGAAAAAAACAGGCCTTCCCTGCTTCCTGGAAAACGATGCCAATGCCTGTGCTCTTGCCGAATGGTTGTGGGGGGCCGGTAAAGGGACTCAGAATATGATATTTCTGACCTTCGGCACCGGACTGGGAGCCGGACTGATTCTCAATGGCATGCTCTATGAAGGAACCTCCGGGATGGCCGGAGAAGTAGGACACCTCCGGATAGCCGAAGATGGCCCGCTGGGCTATGGTAAAAAGGGTTCCTGGGAAGGATACTGCAGCGGCGGAGGGCTCTCAGGTCATTTCAGTCAAGTTTACGGAGATGTGAAAACCGGGAAAGAGATCTGCAGACTCGCCACTGAGGGCGATGAAAAAGCAATGGACATCATAGACATCACGGCGAGAGCCCTGGGGCGGGGAATTGCTCTCCTTCTGGACATCCTGAATCCTCAGAGGGTCATCATAGGCAGTATTTTTACACGGGACGAGGCTCTTTTTCGTGAGAAGATGGAGCAGATCATCAGACTTGAAGCCCTTTCCATCACAGCCAAGGACTGCCAGGTTCTGCCTGTTGCCCTGGGAGAGTCCCTGGGCGATATGGCAGCCCTCGGAGTGGCCGCCAAAGGTCTGCAGAAAAAAGGGAAAAGACCAGAGAGTCAGTCCTTGAATTTAAATAAAGTAATTCAACTCTATCTCAATGAATTAATCAGCCGCTACCCGGTGCTGGAGGACTGTCGTCAAGACATTGAAAAAGCAGTATGGGCACTGACTGAATCCTTTGAAGATGGAGGAAAAATCCTGATCTGCGGTAACGGCGGCAGCGCTGCTGATTCAGACCATATTGTGGGAGAACTGATGAAAGGCTTTGTCCATTCCCGCCCGCTTTCTCGGGAGCAGAAAGAAGAACTCACCCGAACCGGTGGAGAAAAGGGACGACAGATGGGAGAACGATTACAGCAGGGAATTCCGGCAATATCACTATGCTCCCCCACGGCTCTGAACACTGCATTCCAGAATGATGTTGATCCTTCTCTGCTTTATGCTCAGCAGGTAATGGCTCTTGGCAATAAGGGGGACATCCTGTGGGGACTGTCCACCTCAGGGAACTCATCCAACGTTGTGGCAGCTGTCATTGCGGCCAGGGCAAAAGGCATGATAACCCTTGCCATGACCGGCGAAAAAAAGAGCCAACTTCATGATCTCTGTGATATTTGCATCAGGGTGCAAGGAAAAGAAACCTATAAAATTCAGGAGCTTCATCTTCCCATATACCATAGTATCTGCCTTATACTGGAAGAGTATTTATTTAATAAAGGAACGGAATGAAGAAGAAAAGAGTCACTATTTCAGACATAGCGTCTGAGGCCGGTGTGTCAAAAGCCACAGTATCCAGAGTCCTGTCAGACTCTCCTAAAATAAAATTCGAGTCAAAAGAAAAAATCCTGAAAATCATGGAAAAATACTCTTATGTTCCCAACCATATGGCTCAGAGTCTGGCTGGATCGCCCCGCATGACTATTGGAATTATCATTGATGAACTGGCCAACTTTTTTTTTATAGAAGTGGCAGACGAAATTGATCAGGTCATCAGTCATTCGGGATACACCATGCAGATTTTAAGCTCCCGATGGGAAGAGGAAAATGAATTAAAACTGGTTCGACAGCTCATCAGCAGCCGTGTGGACGGAATAATCCTGGCTCCCGTATCTGAAGACTCCCGGTCCATCGCCCTGCTGAAATCCTCAGATATCCCATTCATGCTGATCAATGTGATACCCATGCAAAAGAAAATAGCCTATGTCAGTAGTGATAATCATCAGGGAGGAAAACTGGCGGCAGAGTTTTTCAATAAAATGAACAGACCGTCTCAGATCCTGATCACAGGTTTTCCCCACCAGTCCATTACAAACAGAATTCAAGGTTTCAGGGAGAGCTTAAACAGGGCAGAGGAACTGCTCCATTATGAAAATATAAGTACCTACGAACAGGGTTATGAAATTGCATCAGTCCTGGTTATAAAGAATCGTCTGGACCAGATCAAAACGGCCCTATTCATCACCAACGACAATGTGGCCATCGGCATCATTACACGACTCCTTGAAATCGGGATTTCTGTCCCGGATCAGGTCTCGGTAGTCGGCTTTGATGACATCAAGCTTTCCAAATTCTGCCGAATTCCCCTGACGACAATCTCACAGGGGATTAAAGACATTGGAAAAATTGCCGCTCTGGAACTGTTGGATATGATTGGAAATTCCGGTAGTACATTTCCCAAACACCTCATTGAACCACAGATGATCCTGAGACAATCTGCAGTTCTTTCATAATTTAGAGACTTTCCATGACTGTCCATTTTTCGCGGCCTTTGCTGTTTTTGACAATGGCCTCAATAAAGGCAAGTCCTGTAACTCCCTGATCGGCATCAGGAAAATCTCTTCCCGGCACAACGGCTTCCCGGCGTATAAAACGGAATCCACTGTTATAGATATTGGCAAAAGCACAGATGAGACCTTCCGGATGACCTCCCGGCAGACGGGCTGCCCTTCTGGCTTCATCACAGAGTGCGGGAGTCCCTTTCTTAAAGATGGTACTGCTTCCGTCATTGTTCATCAGTTCCAGGGTCTCAGGATATTCCTCATCCCAGGCTATGCCGGCCTTACTGCCATAGACTCGAATCCTCAAAGCATTCCCCTCGCCCGATGAAACCTGGGAGGCATGAAGCAGTCCTCGAGACTTATTTTTAAAATGAATGAGTACGGAGCCCTGATCATCCAGAGGATTCCCCGGGATGGTTCCTGTAAGATCGGCACAGACCTCTTCGGGCACAAGAGATGTTATGGTCTGAACCAGATTCAAGGCATGAATCCCCACATCCATCATGGTACAGGAGGGACCGGAAATTTTAGGATTCAGGTGCCATGTATCAAAGAGATCCGGATCATTGATCAGAGGGGCCAGCCATCCCTGGGTGTACTCAACAACAACACGATGGATTTCCCCCAGCACACCTGTTTCCACAAGAAAACGAGCCTGTTTAGTCATGGCATAACCAGTGTATCCATGAGTGAGGGCATAGAGAAGTTTTGAATCTTCCGACTTTTTCCGTATCGCCAGAGCCTGCTCCAGAGACAAAGCCATGGGTTTATCGGCAAAAACATGAATACCTGCTTCAAAAAAAGCCATAGTCATATCAAAATGACTGCTGTTGGGAGAGGCAATGATCACAAAATCGATGCGGTCTTCTTCCGGACGTGACAACTCCCCCCGAATCATGTCTTTATAATCAAGATAAACTCTGTCCGGAGCCAACCTCAGTTCTTTCCCCCGGACTTTGCTTTTTTGTGGGTCCCGTGAAAAAACACCGGCTGTAATTTCTGATTCTCCCATCAACCGGGCTCCAGCCATATGAACAAACCCTATAAACGAATCTTTACCGGCACCGATGATACCACCCTGCAGTTTTTTCATTGATCCACTCCCAATATTTTCTGAATCGCTTCCTGATCCACTGCGGTTCCCGCAAAATCATCAAAAGCCCTCAAGGCGGGGTCGATGATCATGGATTCAATAAAGGCTGCGCCTTCGGCAGCTCCCTGCGCTGAGTCCTTGATGCAGCACTCCCATTCCAGAACCGCCCAGGATTCAAAACCGGCTTCTGTCAACTTGGTAAAGACCTGATTAAAATCAACCTGTCCGTCTCCCAGGCTCCTGAATCGGCCGGCCCGGTCCTGCCAGGATGAATAGCCCCCGTATACTCCCTGACGGCCGGTGGGATTGAATTCCGCATCTTTCACATGGAAGGCCTTAATTCTGTCACCATAAATATCAATAAATTGGAGGTAATCCAGACATTGAAGTATGTAATGGGAAGGGTCATAAAGGATGTTGACCCGTGGATGATTCCCCGTGGCTTCCAGAAAACGCTCAAAGCTTATACCGTCATGAAGATCCTCTCCGGGATGAATTTCATAGGCAATATCCACCCCGAACTCTTGAGCAGCATCCAGTACGGGTTTCCATAGAAGGGCCAGAGATTTAAACCCCTGCTCCACCAGTCCCTCAGGCCTCTGGGGCCAGGGATAAAACAGATGCCACATGAGGGCACCGCTGAAACTGGGCAAAACTCTCAAACCCATATTGGCTGATGCCTTAATGGTATTGATCATCTTCTGCACCGCCCATTTCTGACGCTCCTGAGGTTTTCCACGCAATAGAGGTTCAGTGAAGGCATCAAAAAGCTCATCATAGGCCGGATTAACGGCAACCAACTGTCCAAAGATGTGGGAGGCCAGCTCGGTGATATGCAGGCCATTGCACTGCCCTATCAGATCATCACAATAGGCTTTTGACCGGGAGGCGAGATCGATATCGATCAGGCTGCTGTCATTCGCGGGGATCTGAACCCCCTTATACCCGAGAGACTTTGCCCAGGCTGTAATATTATTTAAATTATCAAAGGGGGCTTTATCCCCTGAAAACTGGGCTAAAAATATGGCCGGTCCTTTTATTTTTGTCATCGATACCTTCCCATCAGGCTGTTTGTCCTTCGAATATCAGAAAAGATAAGCTGCCTGTTTCACAACAGACAGCTTACCTTTTGTCAGAACCTCAGTTAATTCCTACTGAAAATTCAACTCGTCTTCAACATAGTACTGTTCAGCATTTTCTTTTGTAATCATTTCTGCTGCCAGGATGATGCGTACTGGAAGTTTTTTCTGGTAAAAACCTTCAAACACCAGATCATTGAGTCCCAATACGGCAAGGCCGACTGCTGTTGCAATACAGTCTGGTGGATAAGTTACATCGGCTTTGACCAGAGGATTGGAATCTTCCATGATCATTTTCAGGATGTCTTTGTCGGCTCCTCCCCCGAGGAAGATCTTAATATCATCACGGCCGGACTCTTTATATGCCTGCAGGGCCCCTTTCATCATATCATCATCGGCTGTATATACAGCATCAATCTGAGGATATTTCTGCAGATAATTTTCCATAACGGCCAGGGCTTTTTGCGGATTCCACATACCGGGCTGTGAGTCGAGAATTTCCAGTCCGTATTTTGCGGCAGTAGCTTTAATGGTGTCTACCCGGATGCTGTTGATTTCACAGGGAATACCTTCGATAATAACGATCTTACCCTTTCCACCGAGCTGTTCAGCAATCCACTTTGTTCCTTCTCTTGTATAACCTTCATCATCATTTGAGATGTAGACATCATACACAGGTTTCGTGGCACCCCGGTCTAATACGACAGTGTAAATTCCGGCATTGTAGGCTTTTTCTATAACAGAAGTCAGAGAGGAGTCAAAGGGGAAACAAACCAGAGCATCGATGTCTTTGACCATCAAGTCCTCAATATCAGAAGCCTGTTTTGTCACGCTGGCAGCGGATACTACCAGGAATTCCAGTTCGGGATGCATTTTTTCCCAGTCTTTAACAGATTTCTGAACCCACCAGTTCACACGGCCCATATAACCATGTGTAGCGGTCGGAAGAGAAACTCCAATCTTACCGCTATAGCTTTTTTCCACTGCTGCGGCAGGTTCAGCTGCTGGAGCAGCCACGGCGACAGCCATAGGGGCTTCCTCTTTTGCACAGCCGGTGATCATAAATGCACCGGCAATCAGCATGAGAATCATCATCACAGACAAGACCTTTTTCATACTTTCCTCCAAATTATTTTTTTATCTCCAACAACTGATAACCAGCTGCCAAATCCACACGATTTGAGTCAACCAGCAGGCTTGCTGGCAAAACTCTTGACGGTCTCCCATTGAGCCTTCTGCATCCTGAGGGGTGGGAGTCCCCTTAGAATCAGTCCCAGATCATCCAGAACCATCCGTCCAATCAGACTGAAAGCCTGAGGAATCCCTCCGGCCCGATGAGCAGAGAGCAGAAGATGGTCATTCCTCCTTGCTGGATGATCGCCTGCCAGAGGTTCCTGGGGAAACACATCTGTCGCGGCTGTAAAGGCTCCCTGACTCGTGAGTGAACACAGGGCATCAAAATCCACCACAGCCGCCCGGCTCATAAGGAAGAAAAAGGAGTCCTTCCGAATCATTTCCAACTTTTCCCGGTTCAAAAAACCCTGATTTTCCCTGGTGACTCCGGCAAAAACAAAGATAAACCGGGTTGTCTTTAAGACGTCCTCTAAGGTGGCGGGAATACATCCGGCCTCAAGGATTACATTTCCGGGAATCCAGGGGTCAAAAACCTTTATAGAACAGTGAAAAGGAGCCAGTAGTTTCAGCATAGCCCTTCCCAGATTGCCGAAGCCGATAACACCGACTTCGCTTCCGGAGAGAAGAACCGAATCCCTGCATCCATCAGACAGATACACCTCCCGGCCTTCCCGGAACCGACGGTCTTCCCGGGAGATTCCCCGGGATAAATCCAGAGCCATGCCCAGTGACATCTCGGCAACGGCCTGAGAATAGGCTGCCCCGCAGTTCAGGACATGAATGTTGTTTCTGAAGCAGTAGTCGTAGTCAATATTCTGATAAAAATTCCCCTCAACATTAAATATGGCCTTAAGATCGGGAGCTCTTTTGAGCCTCTCTTCAGGCAGATCCATCTGTCCAATCAGTGCAAAAGTGCCTTCAAGATTTCCATCCAGGGCATCATAATCAACAGGATCATCCCCGAGAGATTCCAATTGAACGGTATCCTTCAATTCTCCCATCAGATCCCCCGGAAATACGATATCCAGAGACTGAGGATGCGGAGCAGCCACTACTTTTTTCTTAACCACTGATTCCCTTTTCCCTATTGTTTTTGTTTCTGCACATAGACGGCAGCGATAATGACGATTCCTTTGACTGTTCCCTGTAAATAGGGAGAGACCCCGACCATATTGAGCATATTGTTGATGATACCCAGGATGAGGGCTCCAAAAATGGTTCCCCAGATTGTCCCTCTCCCGCCCGACATGGCGGTGCCGCCGATGATGACCGCCGCAATAGCATCCAGCTCATAGGCCATTCCCATATTAGAAGTACTCACAGCATTAAAACGTGATCCTAAAAGGATGGCAGAGATACCGACAAGCACACCAATCAGCGTATAGGCAATGAATTTAGTCTTGTCTACATTGATGGCAGAAAAGAGAG
>NZ_JAQIBL010000276.1 GCF_027859075.1 Oceanispirochaeta sp.
ATCATCGGAGCCCTGTTCATTGCCTCCAATATAACCGGCCCCATCATTGCCAGCAAAGAATTTGCCTACAAAATATCTCATGGAAACCTGGACGGACAGCTTGATTTTGAGAACAGGCAGGATGAACTGGGAGAACTCGGGCAGTCACTCAACACCATGGCCAGTCAGCTGAGTCTGATGGACTGGCAGAAACAGGGTAAAGAAGGTCTGGATGATGCCTTGCGGGGAGAGTGGAGCGAAGACGAATTGTCCGGCAGATTTCTTCGCTTAGTCATTGAACATCTGGAGGCTCAGATGGGGGGGATTTATCTGACAAGCCGGGATGATCCTGATCAGGTAGAACTGATTGCCTCCCATGCCTTCATTGACCGTCAGGGGAATTTCACCCGGATAAAAAGAGGTGAGGGAATCATAGGTCAGGCTCTGAATGAAAGCTCCCCCATCTTCTATACCAATCCGAAAGAGGATGTACCGTCTCTGAACTATGGTGTCGCAGAACGGATACCTCCCTTTTTTGCGGTATCACCTTTGATTTATGAAACAAAGGCTCTTGGAGTTTTCTTTGTGGCCTCGATGAAACCCTTTGAAGACCGGGACAGGGCCTTCCTGACTGAGAATCTGGGTAATGTAGCCATGAAGTTCAACACCACCAGATCCCGGGGAGTGATTGATTCACTCCTGAAAAATGCCCAGGAGCAACATGAAGAACTTCGGGTGATCAATGAGGAACTGGAAGAACAGACAAGGGCCCTGAAAGAATCGGAAGAAGAACTACAGACCCAGCAGGAAGAACTGAAAGTCACCAACGAGGAGCTGGAAGAGAGGACACAAGCTCTGGAAAATCAGACAGCCTCAATTTCCAATAAAAACAGGGAACTCACCCAGGCTCAGAAGGAAATTGAAAAAAAAGCCAAAGACCTGGAAATGGCCAGCAAGTATAAATCAGAGTTTCTGGCCAACATGTCCCATGAACTGAGAACTCCTCTGAACAGTATACTCATCCTTTCACAGCTTATGGAACAGAACAAAGGCTCCAACCTCTCGGAGAAGCAGATTGAATCCGCCGCAGCCATCCATTCGTCAGGATCGGATCTTCTCAAACTGATCAACGAAATATTGGATCTCACTAAAGTGGAAGCCGGTAAAATAGACCTTCATCTGGAAGATATGAACTTCTCCGGCATGATCTCAGATCTGCAGCGAGTCTTTAAAGGTCTTGCAGAAGAAAGAAAAATCAACTTTTCTGTAAATCAGGACAGCCCCCTCCCTCAGTCGATCTATACGGATTCACACAGGATTCAGCAGGTTCTCAGAAACCTGCTGACCAATGCCTTCAAATTCACAGGGGAACAGGGCAGTGTGACTCTTATTATCGAGAAACCTGAAGAAAATGAAGCCAAAGCTATTGGTGTAAAAGCAGAAGAACTGATAGCTCTCAGGGTCAGAGACAGCGGAATAGGAATTCCAGAGAACAAACAAGCCGCCATTTTCGAAGCCTTTCAACAGGCTGACGGCAGCACGAGCCGTAAATACGGCGGGACAGGTCTGGGACTATCCATCTCCCGGGAGCTGTCCAAAGTTCTGGGAGGCAACCTCACACTGGAAAGCACACCCGGAAAAGGTTCCACTTTTACCTTGTTAACTCCCAGAGTCTGCCATCCTGCAGGAGAGAGTCTCCCCACCGTGAAGGGAACTGATCAATCCATGATTATGAATGGACAAAGCGACCAATTGGTATCCCCGGAAATCCAGGACAGAACGATACTGGACTCCATCGAAGTGAGAGATGACCGCAGCAGCGTCCAGCCGGGAGAGAAGAGCATCCTGATCATCGAAGACGATCCCCGTTTTTCAAAGATTCTTAAAGAGTTTGCTCAAGAACGAGGTTACAAATGCCTGCTGGCCGAAGATGGAGAAACAGGACTCCATTTTGCCGATTATTATAAACCCCGAGGAATCATTCTGGATATCGGTCTGCCCGGGATTGACGGCTGGACGGTGATGGAACGTTTGAAAGCGAATTCTGAGCTCCGTCATATCCCGGTGCATTTCATGTCAGGATCCGAAAGTGTAATGGATGCCATGAAGATGGGAGCCGTAGGTTTTGTGACCAAGCCTGTAAGCCTTGAAAAAATTGAGGAAGCCTTCACAAGGATTGAATCTCTGACATTCCAGTCTGTCCGCCGGCTGCTGGTGGTTGAAGACGATCTGATCCAGCGGGAAAGCATCAAAGACCTCATCGGAGACGGAGATGTTGAGACGATCACTGTTGCGACAGGGGCCGAGGCATACTCAGAACTGGAATCCAGTCCCTTTGACTGCATGATTCTGGATCTGGGCCTGGAAGACGACATGTCCGGGTATGACCTCCTTGAAAAGATTCGGGCTGATCATAAACTGGGGTATATTCCGATCATCATTTATACCGGAAGGGATCTAAGTCAGAAGGAAGAAGCCAAACTTCGGCAGTATTCAGAAAGCATCATCATCAAAGGCGTCAAGTCTCCGGAACGGCTTCTTGATGAAACAGCCCTATTCCTCCACAGAGTAGAATTAGAACTGCCTCAGGATAAGCAGCGGATGCTGAATATCAATCATGATAAGAACTCTATTTTCAAGGAAAAGAAGATCCTTCTGGTCGATGACGACATGAGGAATGTCTTTGCCCTGACCAGTGTCCTTGAAGAAAAGGGAATGATTGTGGATGTTGCCAAAAATGGGGCTGAATCCCTTGAAAAAATCAGCAAAGAGACTAATCTTGTTCTCATGGATATTATGATGCCCGTTATGGACGGCTATGAGGCCATGCGGAAACTAAGGAAGAATCAGAGTTTCAAAAAAATACCGATCATAGCCCTGACCGCCAAGGCCATGAAGGGAGACCGGAATAAAAGCATCGAAGCAGGTGCCAGCGACTACCTGGCAAAGCCTATTGATACAGAGAAGCTTCTGTCCATGCTGAGAGTATGGTTATACGACCAATGATAAATGATGATACTGTCAAAAATAACAGGATTGAAATTGATCTTGTCCTTGAGGGAATCTACCAGTGCTATGGCTATGATTTCCGAAACTATGCCCATGCTCATATAAAAAGACGCCTTGACCATCGGCTCAGTCTATCCAGAATGGATAATTACCTGGAAATGCTTCACAGAATTATTCACAATGAAGAATTTTTCAATGAACTGCTGCTGGATCTTTCCATCAATGTGACCGAAATGTTCAGAGATCCTGAGTTTTACAAATCTGTCAGAGAATCACTTATCCCCTATCTTCAAACCTACCCTTTTCTCAAAGTCTGGCATGCGGGATGTTCGGCTGGACAGGAAGTTTATTCCATGGCAATTCTTATGCACGAAGAGAAAATCATTGATAAGACACAGATCTATGCCACCGACTTTAATGAACTCATCCTGTCAAAGGCCAGAGAGGGTATCTATCCGGTAGAGCTGATGAAACAATATACAAAAAATTATCAAACTGCCGGAGGCAAGGCTTCCTTTGCCGGCTACTACAGAGCCGACTATGACCATGTCCTGATTAACCAGTCGCTGAAGGAGAAGATTCTCTTTACATACCACAACCTGGTAACCGACGGAGTCTTCGGAGAAATGAATGTCATATTCTGCCGGAATGTCCTGATCTATTTTAACCAGGAACTGCAAAACAGGGTCCTCAAGCTGTTTTATGAGAGCCTGATACCGGGAGGATTTCTCTGCCTGGGTTCCAAGGAATCCCTGAAGTTCTCCGAATGCAGTCCTCTCTTTGAACCCGTGTCTCTCAGCCAGAAAATTTACAGGAAAAAACGATGAGTTCCAATTTCAAAGCGATTGTAATAGGAACCTCCACCGGGGGATTGTCCGCCCTTCCTGCTGTTCTTTCGCCTTTGATGGAGGATTTCCCCCTCACCATCCTGATCGTCCAGCACCTCAGTGCCCATTCGGATGATTTCATGGTTCGCCACCTTCGGAAATTCTGTGACCTGGAAGTCCTGGGAGCCGAGGACAAGATGGATACCAGGGCGGGATGCATCTATATTGCCCCTCCCAACTACCACCTTATGGTAGAAGAGGAAGGAACCCTGGCGCTCAGCATTTCTCCACCAGTCCACTTTTCAAGACCCTCCATTGATGTACTGTTTGAAACAGCAGCAGATGCATGGCAGGAGCAGCTGATAGGAATCATTCTGACCGGGGCTAACTCGGATGGAACTTCGGGAGTCAAAAAGATCAAAGAGCGGGGGGGACATGTGCTGGTACAGGATATCGCCACTGCGGAAGCTGAAACCATGCCCGCTTCAGCATCAGAGTTTGCTGACATGATTCTACCGCTTGATCAGATAGGCAATTATCTAAATAATCTTGTACAGAACAAAACTAGTTAAAAAAGGTAATGAATGACCACTCGATTCGGAGATAAAATGAATATTCTTCTTGTAGATGACAGAAAAGAGAATATTCTGACCCTTGAATCTCTTCTGGATAATCCGGATTTCTCTATAAAAAAAGCGGAATCAGGCCAGGAGGCTCTGGAGATGCTTCTTGATAACGAGATAGCCCTGGTTCTCCTGGATGTTCAAATGCCTGGAATGGACGGATATGAAACAGCCGAGTTGATGCGCAGCAGCAGTCGAACCAGGCATATACCCATTATTTTTGTCACAGCAAACAGCTTGGAAAATGATCATATCTTCAAGGGATATGATGCGGGGGCCGTTGATTATCTGACAAAACCCATTGAACCGATGGTTTTGAAATGCAAAGTTGGTATTTTTCTGGAAATTCACAGGCAGAAAATTGAACTGGAACATAAAACCTATGAACTGAACGCTAAAATCGTGGAATTGGAAGAACTCCAGCAGCAGCTGGAAGAGAAAAATAAACAGCTTAAGGCCATCTCCAACTTGGATGGGCTCACAGGGATTTCCAACCGCCGCTACTTCAATGAAATACTCGATAAGGAGTGGTTCCGGAATTTGCGGGATAGAAAAAAGATGTCCATTCTGATGATGGATATTGATCACTTCAAATCATTCAATGATACCTATGGACATACTGCCGGTGATGATGCTCTGAAAAACGTTGCCGAAACCATTTCACAGACTTTGAAGCGCCGATCCGATACCCTGTCCCGTTACGGCGGGGAAGAATTTGTAGCGATACTTCCTGATACGGATAAAAAAGGAGCCATAGATCTGGCAGAAAGAATTATTCTTGCAATCACCGGATTGGGCATACGCAATGAATCTTCCCCAGTCAAGAATGCTCTAACCCTCAGTATAGGGGTAAGTACTATGATTCCGGAAAAGGGTCAGCTCCCCATGACGATCGTATCCAAGGCGGATGATGCCCTCTATATGGCGAAGGGAAATGGTCGTAATCGTGTGGAATATTTGTAAGACTGAATACATAATGTATAGATATGTGAAGACAAGGGAGCGTAAATGAAATACACCATCGAAGTTCTGATAAATGAAGCAGACCTGGCTAAAAAGGTGAAGGAACTGGGGGAAACCATAGAAAATGATTACAAAGATGCCGAAGAAATCATTCTTGTGGGACTTCTCCGGGGATCAACCGTCTTTCTGGCAGACCTGGCCCGTCATATAAAAATGGATGCAAGAATTGACTTCATGGTAGTATCCAGTTATGGCAACTCCATGGATTCCTCCCGGGACGTTCAGATTAAGAAGGATCTTGAAGAAGAAATACGCGGACGCCATGTCATCATCGTGGAAGATATTATCGACACAGGATATACACTGGAACGGGTCAAGGAATTTCTGGCTCTCAGAGAACCGGCTTCCCTGAAAATCTGCACACTCCTGGACAAACCCGAACGGAGAGAGGTCAAAGTGGATGTCGATTACGTTGGTTTTACAATCCCCGATGTCTTTGTTATCGGCTACGGCATCGACTATGCACAAAAGCACAGAAACCTCCCCTATGTGGGTAAAGTCATTCCCCTGGACTGAATTTGATTCAGCTCTCAGGAGATGCTCTGTTTTCTATGATCTCCTGAAGAGTCTTGTCGCCCGGGTGTGATTTTTTTTAAAAAAAGTGACATTTCCTCAACAGGTTCCTGTTTAATTCATAAACAGCAATCAAGAAGAGGGAACCGGAATGAACAGAAAAAGCACAATACTGGCTTTCATAATCCTCACCATAAGCATATCAACACTGACGGCCCATGATACCATAAGAACGGCAGGAATCATGACCTGGGAAAAGAACAGCAGCAGCAATACCAGACCGTCCGACCTCAATGATGAGGACAAACGCTATTGGGGTCTAGAGACAGAAACCATACACTCCCAGACAGGAACTGGTATGGACGCATTGGTCAATTTCTATACCGATGATCAGGAATTCTCCATGTTAGACTGGCAGGGACAACTCTTTATGAGGTATCATTTAATAGGAGCCAGAAGTTTCCTGGACCCCTATATTGAAGCAGGAATAGGGAATGCGGGAACAGTCAGATTGGGGGATGGAGAAGAACTGCAGATGTCATTGTATCCCTTCATTTCAGCCGGAGGAAATATAGTATTCCATGAAGGTTTTTATGCCGGAATGCGCTGGTCCTGCAGACTGGATGAATGGATCATACCCGGGACTGTCATCCCCCAGCCAGAACTGGCTCAGTATCAAGTATCCTTTAATGTGGGATTCTCATATAATTGGCACAATCCGTTTCTGACATATAGCCATGACAGGCATAATCATTACCATTTTGACTGATTTGAGTAGGAGGGTATTTCCCTGGCGATAAATATCGAAGATTTGTACATAAAATACGGCCCGATGGTATTAAGGCGCTGTAGAAGTCTCCTCAAAGATGAAGATCTGGCGCTGGATGCCATGCAGGATGTCTTTGTTAAGCTGATCAGCAAGCAGGACAAACTGAAGGAGAATTATCCCTCCAGTCTGCTCTATACAATAGCGACCAACCATTGCCTGAATATAATCAGGAAGGAGAAGAAGATGAGCTGGGGGGATGAAATACTGGACAGAATTGTCAGTACCGAAGTTCTGGAGGAAAAAGCTGTGAATAAAATGTTTCTGGATCAGATCTTCAACAGTCAGAAAGCCTCCACCCGCACCATTGCAGTCCTGCATTATAGAGACGGCCTGACCCTTGAAGAAACGGCTGAGATGACATCTCTGTCCGTATCAGGTGTAAGACGGAGATTGAGGAAACTGCGGGAAGCAGGTTTCTCAATGGAAGGAAGATAATCATGAAAAAAAGCAATCTAAAAGCAGAACTGTATAAGCTCAATGAATTGCCCCGGGATTGGACTCTCGAAGGGGATGCGGCACAATGGACCCAGGCGGTAGAGGAACTGAAAGCCTCGGATGAAGAGATCCTCAAAAAGTACAAACCCGCTGAGATGGCCGCTCAAATAGCCCGACAAATGGAAGGCGCGAAAGTTAAGAAAGAAGAAAAAATCCTTCCTTTTTCCAGAAAATTCAATACACGAATTCTGATTCCCGCCGCGGCGGCCCTGCTGATTATTGCCTTTATGCTCCCCCTGACCCTGAAAAGTAGAAATGACTCAGTCCTGGAAATGACCAGAGTCAAGGGTGCGGGCATTCCCGAGCTGAGGGTGTACCGAAAGACAGGGAAAGATTCTGAAAGTCTGTCTTCCAACAGTGCTGCCGTCGAGTACGATCTGCTCCAGTTGGCCTATCAGGTCAGCGGGCCTACCTTTGGAGTGATCCTGTCGGTTGACGGCCGGGGGGTTGTCACAAAACATTTTCCAGAATCCGGAGATCAGTCTCCCAGGCTGGAGACAGGGGGTGAACAGTTCCTCCCCTTCTCCTATGAACTGGACGATGCCCCTGACTTTGAAACCTTTTAT
Source organism: Oceanispirochaeta sp. (assembly GCF_027859075.1). Taxonomy (NCBI): domain Bacteria; kingdom Pseudomonadati; phylum Spirochaetota; class Spirochaetia; order Spirochaetales; family Spirochaetaceae; genus Oceanispirochaeta; species Oceanispirochaeta sp. Next base: position 7,865 of record NZ_JAQIBL010000276.1, read on the forward strand.
CTGATCACCTCGGATAAACCATTTTCAACCGAAGCTGTAATGGATGCCACCGCTTCAGCCGCACGAAGCAGTGATGAGGTCCTGGATATTCCCCAGCTGATAAAAAAAATTAACAGGGAAACATCAGGGAAAATCAGACAATATGCAGTACCTATAAGGAAAGATGGGAACCATGAATAGGAATAAAAGAAGACTCGCAGCAGCGGTCCTGCTGTTCATCAGTATGAACAGCTTTGCCGCTCCACTGGAAGTGAAGCGCTTCGGGATCTTTATCGGTGCCAACGATGGAGGAAAGGGCAGACAAAGGCTCCTTTACGCCGGAGATGATGCACTTCAAATGTCCCAGACAATGAGTGATGTCGGTGGAATCGCACTCGCGGACAGCATTCTTCTTCTGGATCCGACAGCCATGGAGATACGAAGGGAACTGAGCCAGATCGGCAATGAAATCAATCAGCTGGGATATCTGGTCCGTAGAACAGAGGTCATGTTTTATTATTCAGGCCATTCTGATGAAAACGGCCTGCTCGTCAAGGGTGAACAGATTCTTTATAAGGAAATCAGAGACGAACTGGATCAGGCTGGTGCAGATGTGGTCATCGCCGTATTAGACTCCTGTTCATCTGGTGCCTTCACCCGGACAAAGGGCGGTCAGAGACGATCACCTTTCCTCATTGACGAATCCTCCTCCATGGAAGGTCATGCCTTTCTGACATCCAGCTCAGAGGATGAACTTTCACAGGAATCCGACAGAATCGGTGCCTCCTTTTTTACTCACTACCTGATTTCAGGTCTCAGAGGAGCCGCAGATGCCACCGGTGACGGACGTGTCACCCTGAATGAGATTTATCAGCACACCTTTGATGAAACCCTGTCACAAACGGAATCCACCATCGGAGGACCACAGCACCCGTCCTATGAAATCCAGCTCACCGGAACGGGCGATCTGGTTCTCACAGACCTGACTGTGCCCACATCGGCGCTCCAGCTCTCGGGTGAATTAGACGGACGTTTTTCCATCCGAAACAGCCAGGGAAAATTAGTCGCCGAATTCTCAAAACCCCTGGGAGACACACTGAAACTGGCTCTTCCCTCGGGGACCTATACAATTAAAAAATCCGATCAAAGGATGGACTACTCCCTGGATCAGGAGAACCTGATGTCAGCCCAGGTCAGCCTGAACCGGAACACTCAGCTCTACCTGACACAGCGTGATTTCAGCATCAGCGGCATGGAAATGACCCGTTACCGGGGAGAAGAGCAGCCCAGACACGACAGCGGCGAGGAAAAGTTCATATTTTCACTCCTACCGGGATTAAATTATCCCGAATTGAACGACGACGATACTGTACTGATTCAGGGCGGCCTGATCGGGTCCATTGCTCCCCGTCTATCAGGGTTGCAGATATCCTGGCTGTTCAATATAACCGGTGATTACAGCCGCGGGATACAATATTCGAATATTTTTAATATTGCCGAGGGATCTTTCGACGGGATTCAGGCTTCATCCATTTTCAATATAACGAAGGGTCAATTGAATGGAATTCAGGGCAGCGGTTTGTTCAATATAGCCAAAGAGTCCCTGCACGGCATTCAGGGAGCCGGGGTTTTCAATATTGCAGGTATGCCATCCACCGGGATTCAGGGAGCCGGAGTATTCAACATTGCCGGAGAAATCAATGGTGTTCAGGCTGCAGGAGTCTTTAACTACTCCTCTTATATGCAGGGTCTTCAGGCCTCGGTAGTCAATGTGGCAGGGACGTCTATGGGCACCCAGGTCGGTATTGTCAATGTTGCCAGAGAGATGCACGGCCTGCCCATAGGACTGGTCAATATTTCCAGGAATGGTATTGTCGATGCCGGCGTCTGGTATGAATACAGTGATGACTACAGGATCTATACGAGTTTTCAATCGGGAACACGGGCTCTGTACACCCTGTTTTATTTTGGAAATACCAAAGAGGCCTACCTGGAAGATCCTGAAAACATGGTCTGGGGCATACATCTGGGAACCAGAGTCCCCTTCGGTCCTCTGGACATAGAACTGGATGGTGGCCTGAAGCAGAGCTATCAGGATAGTCAGCGGTATAAAAACAGCTATTCATCCGTCCCGTCGGCCCGGGCCCTGGTTGCCTTGAAAGGCCTGGGGATCTACTGGGGGGTGACCATGGACTTCCAATACCCCGGCCAATTGGAGTCATCTCTGTTTACAGGAGACTGTGTTGACTTTGGATCGAATGGCTCCTTCAAGGGATACTATCGATATGTCTTCGGGATCAGAATTTAAAGCCGATTCTATATAAATTAGAAAAGATCCTGATCATTTTTGGTCAGGCTTTTTTCTGTTCAATCCCCTTTGAAAAGTCTATACTGAAATCCAATTAGATTTCAGGAGCATCATCGGGATGATTCAGTTCAGATTCAAATTCAAACTCATCCTCCTCTTACTTATCATTCAATCGGGATTTCTTTGGTCCCATGGATTCAGGATAGGCGGCAGGGCATTTTTCAGCGGAGGTTACCCCTCGGGGAAAGGGCTGTGGGACTGGACTGATACCGATGCCACGGGAACACTCTTCTGGGGAGCCGGAGGCGGTGCCGGTCTTGTTATCTGCTATCAGAGCGACTTGAATCTGATCCGGGAATCGGGAATCAATTAAGTAAAAATCACAGCCGGTCAGAAACTGGATGATGCCTCCTACCTCTACCTTCAGGAGTCACTGGAAATCCCCCTGATGTTTAAAACCAGGCTCCCCTTCAAGAGTCACTGGTATCTGGGGGCGGGCCCCGCACTGATCCTTCTCCCCGCCGATGCCATCAGAACATACCGGGCCGAGGGGGCAGACCAAAGAGAATCTTCAGCTCCCCAGAAAAGAATGATGGCTGCCCTTCTGGTCGGTCTGGACTATAAATTCCCAAGCAGGGAGACCTTTGAGATGCTCCTCTCCCTGAACTTTGTTCATCCCGTCAGCTCTCCAGGATATTCCTGGGAAGAAGGGAGCAGCGGCAGCATCAGGATCAACAGACTGGACCTGGCAGCGACCCTTCTCTACAAAGCAGAATGGAAGAAACGATGAAAAGACTCCCCCTGCTTTTTTTCCTCCTGATTCTGCCTATGACCCTTTCCGGAAGGTCCCTTCATTTGGGTTTTGAAGGAACCTTCGGGATCTCTCTCGGCACCGGCAAAGGGAACTGGGACTGGACACAATCCGAGCTGGGCATCCAAAGACGGGTCGAACCGAATCCCGGAGTGGCAGCCCTGATGCTTCTGGATCTGGGACCTGTATTTCAACTGGAGGGAGGAGCCGGATATTTCTGGAATAGAAGCAGCCTCACAAACGGAGACAAAACCTACTCCTACAGACAGGATACTCTGGAGTTTCCCCTGGGTTTAAGACTCTTCCTCCATCCCGGACAGAGGGGGTTCTATGTAAAGGGAGGAGGAACCCTCTTTCTACTCCAGGAGAATGCCAGCTATAAAAACCTAGAGACAGGGGAAGATCTGCTGGCATCACAGGCCTCCCGGAAACTGCACCCTGGCATCCAGATAGGACTGGGAATTCAGAAAGAACATGGGAAGACTCTCTGGCAGACAGAACTTAAGTATCTGACATTTTACAGCTCCCCCGACTACCTCCGCAGTGACGGCAGCAGGGCGGATCTCCGATTCCACAGGATGCAATTATCAACTGGCGTATTCTATTAATATCAGGGAATCTGTTACGTAAATCATTCCAATGTCAGAGATTCTGACCACTTAACTAAACATTCTATTATTTTTCTTGCGAATATCATCACAATTTGATATTCTGGATATGTGAAGGAAACACAATCTCTACCGGAGTCCATGGTAGATATCTCGCTCAAGGAATATGAACGCCACAAGGTACTTATTCACTTAATTTCTCTCTTTTGTATAGGAATCACTCTGTCAGACATTCTTGTCATGTCCCTGACCGGACTTTTGTACGGTGTGTTGATGGAGCTGGTATTTCTTCCTGGATATCTATTTGTCCTAATATTCAACGCACAGAAAAATATCAGAAGCTATGCCAACATCCTTTCCATCAACTACCTCCTCAATGCAGCCTCTGCCACTCTGATTTTCTTTCCATCTGATTATGGTTTTCACTTTTACCTCCTGGTTGTCCCCTCCATTGTCTGGATACTATTCCCCAAGAAGGGAATTGAAAGGACGGTTTATACTCTGTTGAGTCTGATTGCTTTTTACCTCTCTGAGTTCACACCGGGCCTGTCCTCGCTCAGTGGTTTATCCCCCTACAGTCGAGTCTTCTTTGGAGCAAGTATATTCCTGTCGACCCTGGGTTCAATGGCGTGCGTACGCTACTATGCCCATTTTATACAGAGAGATTCCAACCAGCTTTCCCATATGGCCAGCACCGACCCCCTGACAGGACTGGAAAACCGTCGCTTTTTTGAGCATACAGGCGAAGCCGATTTTCAGAGTTTATGGAGAGAAAAAAAAGATCTCAGTGTTTTAATGATAGACCTGGATCACTTCAAGATTGTCAATGACAATTTCGGCCATGCCGCGGGAGATAGGGTTCTAAAGAGTGTGGGTGCGGCACTGAAGGGATCATTCCGGAACGCCGACAAGGTCTGCCGCTATGGGGGAGAAGAATTTCTGGTTCTCCTGAAAGGTACAGGGATGGAAGACTGTCTCAGGATTGCCGAAGAAATCAGACGAAAGATTCATAATCTTGAATTTCCAGATTATGAAAATTTAAAAATCACCACCAGCATCGGAATCGCCCATATGATCCCGGAAGACAGCAGCCTGAAACAGATCATCCTCCGGGCGGATAAAGCCCTGTACTATGCCAAAGACGGCGGCCGGAACTGCGTCAAAGACGATCAGAACAACTCCATTATCCTCTGCACCATCTGATCGGCCCCGTCATAGGGTCCGTCATAATCCAGACAGTGTTCCAACCGCCAGTGCTGCTCATTGCCGATGCGGGGCTGGGGGAAGTAGAGAGTTTGAATATTGTAGAATTTTGTTTCATAAAAAAAGTGATAACCACAGCCCCCTATGGCCAAGTCAACACCGGACATATAGTGGGACAATGGAAAGAGTTGCTTTGAGACCTCATCAAAAGAACTGATGGACCTGAGGCTGTATTCATTCGGGTCGATATCGGCATCTTCAAGAATCTTCTCAATTTCACCTTCATGACCGTTATGAGCCACAAGAGCCAGCTT
>NZ_JAQIBL010000277.1 GCF_027859075.1 Oceanispirochaeta sp.
GCGCTCTCTTTAGACGATGATGAATTGACTCTTGATTCTGATGAGCTCTCATTGGACGAAGATGAATTGACTCTTGAATCTGATGAGCTCTCTTTAGACGAAGATGAATTGACTCATGAATCTGATGAGCTCTCTTTAGACGATGATGAATTGACTCTTGATTCTGATGCGCTCTCTTTAGACGAAGATGAATTGACTCTTGATTCTGATGAGCTCTCATTGGACGAAGATGAATTGACTCTTGATTCTGATGAGCTCTCTTTAGACGAAGATGAATTGACTCTTGAATCTAAAGAAATGACCCTTGATGACTTGGAAGATCTCTCTTTTGATTCTGAAGAACCTTCATCAGAGGATGAAGAACTTATCCTTGATTTAACTGCCGATTCAGATCTCTCCCTTGACGAACTGAAGGATGAAAGTGATGATCTGATGACGGAAGAAGTCTCTTTAGATGATTTCGATTTTGATAATGAAGAAGGATCACAGACTCCAGTTCTTGATGTTTCCCTGGATGACATTGAAGAAGTCTCATTGGATGATTTTACCGCTGAAATGGATACCGTCTCTGAAGCCGTTACAGATGAAGAAGAATCAGAAGATTTTAATTTTGATCTGCAGCTCTCTGATGAAAATGGTGCAAATTATGATGAAGGTGAAATTGTAGATTTAAGTGATTCTGATGATTCATTGGAAAAAAGCAAAATTACAAATATAGATGATTTGGATAGTGATGAAATTACAAATATAGATGATATGGATATTGATGAGATTACAATTTCCGATGATCTGGAGGAGTTCTCCGACGATGAGATCTCTCAACCTGCAACAATTAATCTGTTGGATGTTGATAGAGACAATATAATTGACAATATAGATCTTGATTCATCAACTCTTCCGGAAATCCATGATTTTGACGATCTTGAAATAAACAATGCCCTGCCGAATATTATTGAATCAGATGATGAGATCACTCTTGACATTTCCGATATGGATAATGATATGAAGGATGAATCAGATGATTTTGATCTTGAAGAACTTGAAATTGAAGATTCTCTGGAATTAGATACTGATATGAAGGATGAACTTGATTCCATTGATACAATTCTTGAGGAATCTGACACTTTGATGGATGATGATCTTCCAGGTACAGAAGAGATCGATTTAAACTCATTAGAAGCCTTGGCCATTCCAGAAGAAGCTGATGTCATTCATGAAGAAGATGCAGATAGTATTGAAATTGATCTCGATGAAATCCCTGATACAATTTCAGGGGCTTTTTCAAACGAATTTAATTCGGACATGGATGATGCCGAAGAAGAAGATGTTATTTCAATTGATCTTCCCCAGGAAATCAGTTCTGAAATAGAGGAAGAATTAAGTGAGCCTGAAGAAATCATTGATCTGGACATAGAAGAAGTTCCTGAAGAATTTGGTTTTACTAGTGAAATTCCTGCAGAAGAAGAAACTGAAGAGATTATTCACGAGTTAATTGATGAAGCCAATCCATCTGAAGCATCAAAGCATGAGGCTGCACCACAACAGGATAAAAGCAGTGATAAAGAAGTGTCTCCTGCAGATCTTAAAGAGAGATCATTTCTCGATGATGCCAACAATAGTGCCAGTTTAAAAAAGCTTCCTCCCGCATTAAGAGAAGAAATAAGAGAAATCCTAACCTATATGGATCAACTACTGGAATCACTTCCAGAAGAAAAAATACAGGAATTCGCTCGGAGTGAGTATTTTGAAGTCTATAAAAAGATTTTTGAGGAACTCGGTATCACCAGCTGATGGGACTATTAAACAGAGCCAAAGATTCTCAAACTGAAATTGAAAACAACATTTGGAATCAATTTTTTAACAAGGTAGATTCCCTTGACACAGGAATTGATTTTGCTGCAGTTCTATTTCGGTATTTAACCGAGTATCTTGAAATTGAAAAGGCTGGCCTTTTTTTAAGTTCTGATAATTTCTCTTCATATAATTGTCTTCAATCAAAGGGTTATGATAAGACGACAACAAATCGTCTAAGACTTGATAACAAAGTTTTTGACTCTGATGTTTTCAGTATCTTAAAAATGCATAACAAACCTCTTTGTTCAACAGAAGTTCCTTCATTTTTGAAAGATTATATGTCCACCCGTGAATTTGGACTGCTTGAAGAGATATACTGGTTGCCCTTTTTTGCTGAAGAGAATCTATTTTCAGTCATAATGATCACTCAATGGAATAATTTTGCAGCAGAGAATTGGAATGAATCATTCAAAATTATCAGTTCCCGTTATTCAAAAAAAATATATAACAGCCGCAAGGCTTTAGTTGTAAATACTGAAGATTCAGCAAGAAAGCCTCAGAAGGAAGTTATTGAATCGGCCCTAAGAAGATATAATGGAAAAGACATCACCATCATAAAGGTAAATCTTATGTCACTGGTAAATCTTTTATCAGGAATTAAAGACGGCTTATCCCATTTGAATATCAAGAAGGAAGTTCTTTCTGTTTTCAGGACTATGGCAGGACCGCAACAGGAAATTCTTGAGGTTGAGAACAATCAGATCCTATTATTCCTGGACAATATACGTATACCTGATAAGAATCTTTTTCTTCATCAGTTATCTGCATCTTTGCCTTTACTATTTCAGGATCTTGATGAACCGCCCCATCTTGACGTTGTTGAGTATGCTAATCCTTTGAATGAAATTGAAAGAGAAGAACTCTTGAGAGTATTATTGTAAAATGGACTTGGAGAAGAGCCGTTCTGGGACTCCAACCGCTAGAATCAATAATAAATATCTTCATTCCAGGTATGACCCTGTGAAGGAAGCGCACCAATATATTAAGCATTGGATGCAGAATGAGAATTATTCAAAAAATAAATTAATCATTGTTCTAGAGCCTGGATTGGGGTATCTACTTAAAGAACTTTATCATTTTCATCCAAAAAGACTGATTTTCTCTGTATTTTTCAGCCAGGAAACCTTCAGGTACTGCAATGACATAGGTCTTCTCGAAAACATAATCACCTACACTCCTGATATGAACCAAAAAATCTCCGGCATTCTTGACCAAAACTTCGGTCACCTTCCAATCAGGAATATTTCATTTATGGAATGGTCTGCTGCTGGTCTTCTGTTTCCTGCCGACTGTCTTAGAATAAGAAAAAAGATTCTAGACCATTTGAAAATCATGCAGGGGAACGAAATGACAAAAAATCATTTTTCTCAGCGCTGGCTTATCAATGGGATAAGAAATTTTATACGCTTTGATTATTCATATACCATCTCTTCCAAAATCGATTTACCCGTCATACTGGCTTCTTCTGGTCCATCTCTGGAAAGACACATTCAACGAATAAAAGAGTTTGAATCTTCTTATATAATATCAGCACTGCCCTCTTCTCTTTCTATTTTAAAAGAGTATGGGATTGTTCCGGACCTGTTATTTACGACAGATCCGGGTTTTTATGCCCGGGAGCATCTTAAATTCCTTGATTCCCGTACCATTTGTATTGCTCCTATTACAGCTTCATTTTCTGATAGTGATAATTTAATTTCAGGCATTAATCAGGACAGCTTTATTGAATCTCTTCTCTTCCGTTCTGGAGAACTACCATTCCTTCCCGAAATGGGCACAGTCGCCGCTTCAGCTCTACTGTTTTTGAAAAGAATTTGCAATGAGACCATCTATATTGCCGGAATGGATTTTTGCATCCAAGATATAAAAATGCATGCAGAACCCCACTCATTTTCTCCATATATACTGAATAATGAATCCCGTTTAAATCCGGGAATCACATCATTTTTTAATCGTGCCACCAACATGGCCTCTAAAAAGGAAGGAAGATATAGATTTTCTAAAAACATGGACACTTATGCCGCCTGGTTTAGAAAGCAAAGCTTTGATGAGAAAGTATTCAGACTTGAACCGGTATATGTCGATCTTCCAATAAATACAATGAAAATGATTCCTTCTTTGCCAAAAACGCTGAGAAAAAATATTCAAATTAAGAAATCTACTGGCTATCCCAAATTAGAGACAAGAATGAATAGAGTGTCAGATCTAAGAAAAACATGGATCAAGGATATTCAAAATTTCAAGGAAAGGGATATAATTTCAAATCCTCTTGAAAAATTACTGTCTGAGTACCTCCCTGAATCTGGTCTTTCAAAATTGAATGAAAAAGACCGTTTTCTCGACAAGATGGATAGGCTTATTGATAAGGTAGGCTCTCTTCTATGAACAGTATAGTATTGAATAAAAATCTTCTCTGTCTGGCAACGACATCACCCGAGGCTGTTACACAGATCAGTCATAGCAAAGACTCGGTAGATATAAGTTTCATTACGGCCCGAGATGGTCATCTCATTCCAGTATTACAGGGCGCACAAGGGGAGAAACCTCTTCATTCCCGATTTGATCCTGTAAAGGAAGGGTTCCGTTTTTCGAACCAATATACCTCAAAGGGCACTGTTCTGGCCTATGGGATGGGGGGAGCCTTTCATTTACTTCCTATGCTGTCTAATCCCAACTTAACCAGTCTGATCATCATTGAGACTGAACCAGAAATTATGAGGGCCCTCTTAAGCCGTATTGATTTCAGCCCTCTTTTACTTGATAAAAGGGTCACTCTCTGGATATCCGATAATCCTAATGATTTCAGATCCTACCTCCTGTCAAAGTATATACCCGTTTTATCAGGAGACCTGCAAAGTTTAAGTCTGCGGACCCGGGTAGAAAGCAATACACACTTTTTTCATAGAGTGGCTATGGTTGTTAAAGAAGCCATCTCTACCATTACTGATGATTATACAGTGCAGACACATTTTGGAAAAAAGTGGTTTGTAAACACACTCACAAACTTGAAGGCTTCTGAAGAAACAACCCTGACATTGAATCCAGCGAATAGTGTTCAGATCACGGCGGCAGGCCCCAGTCTGGAGAAACAACTGGATCATTTGATTCTCTACAGAAATGAATCGACACTCATTGCTACAGATACTTCCCTGCCGGTACTGCTGAATCATGGTATTAAACCTGATATGGTCATCTCCATTGACTGTCAGCATATTAGCTATCACCATTTTATGCAGGGTTATCCTGAAGATATTCCATTGGTTCTGGATCTAGCCTCACCTCCATTTTTAACACGTATTGCAAAAAAACACCTTTTCTTTACCAGCGATCATCCCTTCTCCAACTATGTGAGTAGAAAATTTCGAAGTTTTCCAAGAATTGATACATCCGGTGGCAATGTAACTCATGCGGCTTTAAGTCTGGCCGAATCACTTGGAGCAAAAAAAATAAGCCTCTATGGAACTGATTTTTCTTATCCTTATGGGAAACCCTATTCAAGAGGCAGCTATATTTTCCCATATTTTCAGAAGAGCAGCACAAGAACCAACGGTATTGAGAGTCAGTTTCTTGGCTTTGTCCTTCATAATAAATCTTTAAATCGAGAAGATCTTTCTGGTGGCTTCCGTTATATATCAAAGCCCATGATTCATTATAAAACGAGTCTTGAAAATAAAGCCAACTCTATGAATGCTTTTGTTGAAAATATCAGAGGGGATGGTGTTTCACTAAATCTGGTGAATAAAAAACCAGGGAAATCATATGGATTTCGAATGATGAGTGCAGGACAATCCTTTCAGAGCCGCAGTGATTTTTTAAATGATTTTGCCCGGGAAATCAGAGAGTTTCCTGAAATAGAAAATTCACTGAGTGAATTCCTTGATTCTCTGAGTCTGGATCAGAAAGGAACCTTGATGTCGATGCTGCCGGCGGCGGCCCATTTTAGAAAAAATTGTGATTCAGGTGAAGATGCATTGAATCGTGCCAGAAAATGGACATTATCCCTCCTGGACAGAAAAGTTTTTTACGAATAAACAATGGATCCATATCCCACAAAGTCAACATCACCCGAATCATACATATCATAGCTGTAACGTTGATCAATGATACTGCCGCAGCTGATTCCTGCAGCCTGTGCAAAACCGCAAGCTCCCAGGGCTGCACCGGCAGAACAAGCCGTTTGATGAGTTGACACACTTTTCAAAGCCGACTTTTCATTCATGGACTTTAAAGTGTCCAAAAAATCCCGATCAAGACGCTTTATTTTTTCACGTGCTGATTGTCCGGTACCATAGTCAGTATAAGCAAAACGGGAACCATAATGTGAAAGATCTGTGGATCCCAAAAAAAATGCGTTGATTTTATTTTTTCTGCAGTAATTATAACACTCCCCACCCCAGAGGGAGGCTGAGAGGTTTGGTGCCAGTCTGACAGGCAATATCTTCAGATTCGGGCGTAAATATTTGATGAGAGGAAGATAGATTTCAACAGTATTATCAATTTCATGATCATCAGTAAAATAGGAGCATAGGCCTTGTGCTGCCTCTGAGGACAGAGACAGAGAGCCGAAAGGAGTCTCAAAGGAGGAATAGTTCAGGAGTCGCGGTTGAGACGTTGAAGTCAGATGCCCACCAGCGATTATAAGGAGTTCCGTCTCTTCAGGGATGCACTGGACCAGGGTATTAGCCAGTTCTCCTGAATAAGCCCAGCCGGCATGAGGTCCGAAGCCGGAGATGAAATGTGCCTTTTCATCATGAAAGACTGATTTCCAGCTGTTGATTTGTTTTTCCGCTAATTCCTTATTATGGGGATACCAGCCCTCAGGAAGTAACATTTTCCTTCTGTCCATAAAAAATCCTCTAAAAAATAATGCACAAAACTTTTTTTCTGCGTATAATGTTTACTATGAAAAAGGCAATTACAACTGTACATACAATTATAGTAATTTTGGGATTATTAGCAACTGCAGGATGGTCTTCTTACTATCTATATAATCAGCGTCAGTTCAATTCAGTGAACAACACTTCACGCATACCTACTTTGGTTAAAGATGTGTCGTCTTCATTGCAGTCAAGCCAAGCCCTTTATGATAAAGAGTTTGGTAATGATATCAAAAGGATATTTACTGAGAACCAGGATATTGTTGCATTATCAGTATATTCCTATGATACGGGAATTGAGTATTTTTATAGCAGGAATGGTCAGGTTAGTATTGTCAATAAAATTGATGAATTGAGTCAAAATCCTAAATACAAAGGTCTGTCATTTTCAAACAGTATCGGGTCAATGCCATTATCTTTAAAAGATAAACCAGGGACTAATATTGATATTATCTTTACTGTCCTTCCGCGAACATCTATTTTTTATGTTCTTAAGATTTCACTTCTTGCAGTCATTATACTTTTTGTCATTACACTAATTCTGATTGTGGCCTTTAGCTTATCCAGGACGAAGGGACAGGATGAGTCCCTTTCAGATTGGGAACAAGAAGAGACTGATCAAGAAGTCTCTCAGGATTCTTCAGACTTAGAGGACGACTCCTTTTCCGATGATGTATTTGACAAGTACGACAATGATTTGTCTGCTGATCAGGATTTATCACTGCCTGGTGGTGATTTTAATAATGACTCTGATTTTTCAATGGATGATGATTTTGGATTAGATGAACTGGATAAGGATCAAAAAGATGATATGGATTTTGACATTCAGGATGATTTTTCAACTGATGATATGAATCTGGAAGACAGTATTCCTGATATTCCTGATTCAGAAGATCTTATGGGTATGGATCATGAAGAGATGCCCATGGATGATGGTGATGATTCGGATGATGACTTTAGTTTTCCTGAAGAAGAGAGTCTTTTTGATGAAATGTCATCTGATGATTTGGATCTGGAAGATAATTCATTTGATTCCTCTGAGACTGATCAAGCCGCGCCTTCATTGTATAATCCTGACACAGGTTTGGGATGGGAATCTTTTCTGGAAGAAAGACTGGGACTCGAACTCGAAAGATCCGCATCATTTGATCAAGACCTTGTTTTAATGATGATAAAAAACGAATCTGATAATAGTAGTGATATGGATAAAATTTTGAAAATTATCAAGGAAGTATATACATACCACGATTTGATTTTTGAAGCCGGTAAGGATAGCCTGGCTCTGATAGAACCCAATAAAGATCTTGATGAAGCCATTATTGATGTTCAGTCTCTGTTCAAAAGAATGGAACAGGAAATGGATATCAGCAGTTTGAACTGCGGTTTGTCATCCAGGAATGGACGGTTGATCACAGGTAAGAGGCTGATAAAAGAAGCTGATACTTCTCTGAATAAGTCGGATGAAGAAAATCCGATTGTCGGTTTTCGATCTGATCCTGAAAAATTCAGAGAGTTTTTGAATCATTCTTCCTGATCTGGAATAAAACCTGATAAAAAAAGGCTGTGTGCGATAAGTATCGCCTCACAGCCTTTTTTTATTCCTCATAAGGAATTTCAAGCCTCATTCTATCCCGGCATAAAAATGTATCAGGAAAAATTTCACGGGCTTCTTTTAACAGATTTTTCAATTCTCTTTCAGTGTATCGAGGACTGTAGTGTATGAGCCCCATCTTTTTAATATTTCCTGCTTTTTCTGCTATCGTTGCTGCCTGCTGAGAAGTGAGATGTTTCTTTTCTCTTGCCGAAGCAGCGAGGGAACGATCGAACATGCCCTCACAGATAAATAGATCCGATCCGGCAACTTCTTCTGCCAGAGCAGGGACAAAGGAAGTATCAGTCACAAAACTGAATTTCCGTCCCTTTCTTGTACCGCCCATCACCTGGACAGATTCGACCAGGGTTCCATCTGTCAGTTCTACAGTCTGACCGTTTTGCAGCTGTGACCACATAGGACCACAAGGCACTCCCGCCTCTTTCGCTTTTTCAGGAAAGAAGACACCTGGCCGATCCTTTTCTTCCAGAATATATCCGACACAAACCTTGGAATGATTCAAGGGAACAGAGCGAATAATCAGTTCATCCGTCTCGTATACAATCCCTGGTTTTTCCGGTTCCTCTATTTCCTTGATGATAATATCGTAGTTTACATACATATCAAGAACCTGTCGGCTTGTTTCTATATATTCTTTTATCCTGGGTGGACCGATGATCGTCAGTGGCTCGGTCCGCTCAACCTGTGACGAGAGCATAAGAATACCCGGCAAACCTGTAATATGATCGGCATGGGTATGAGAAATAAAAATTGTGGTTATTTTTTTCCATCTGAGATTCAACATTCGCAGAGAGACCTGAGTCCCTTCGCCGCAATCAAAAAGAAATAAGTCCCCTTCTCTTCTTAAGAGAACTGATGTCAGGTTTCTACCGGGCAGAGGCATCATTCCCCCCGTCCCTAAAACAAATACTTCCATAATGAACAGAAAAATAGCAAAAAAATCAGATAAAGGGAAGTTGTCTTTCCTAATGATCGTAAATTCTTGATCTATTGACTGCTCATAAAGTAGAATCATAGATCAGGAGTACCAATGTTATTATCAGTTCTGAATTATTTGTACTATGTGAACATTCTTATAACTTTTGTAGCCGTCATTTTTATTTTGCTTTCTAATAAAGAAAGTGAATCTACCATCGCCTGGCTGCTGCTTATTATAGTTCTTCCAGTATGGGGACTCATCTTCTACATACTCCTGGGTTTGGATGTTAAAAAACATAAGGTGATACAGCGAAGACCGGAAGAGTTGTTTGCCGAAAGGCTGCATCCCCTGCTGCAATCCCAGAAAGAACTGATCCACAACAGTGAAGTGGGAGACAGTGAATCTCTGACTGATGTGCTGAAAAGTATGAATCTTCTTCTCAATGCCAATCAATCTGCTTTGACAATTGATAATCGTGTCAATGTATTTTATTCAGGAGAAGAGCTCTTCCAGCATCTCCTTCGTGAATTGAATGATGCCCGGGAATCCATTCATATGGAGTATTTCATATGGAAATCGGATGAGCTCGGTCAGAAAATCAAAGATGTACTGATAAAAAAGGCTCGGGAAGGAGTAGAAATAAAACTAATATTTGATGGATTGGGTTCATTTGGGAGAATATCTTTTAAATATAAGCGTGAACTAAAAGATGCAGGGGTCCAGTTCAGCTATTTTAAGGATTTGAACCGCTTTATAGCCCGTCTGAAGATCAATTACAGTAATCACAAGAAGATTGTCATCATTGACAGCAGGATTGCTTATACGGGCGGTATGAACATCGGAACCGAATATATAGACGGTGGAAGTAATTTTGAATCCTGGAGGGATACCCATGTCAGGCTTCAGGGAACGTCAGTCAAAATCCTTCAGACCATTTTTTTGA
The DNA here is from genome assembly GCF_027859075.1 of Oceanispirochaeta sp. Lineage (NCBI taxonomy): Bacteria > Pseudomonadati > Spirochaetota > Spirochaetia > Spirochaetales > Spirochaetaceae > Oceanispirochaeta > Oceanispirochaeta sp. The sequence goes on from NZ_JAQIBL010000277.1 coordinate 10,206, forward strand.
CCGACTGGTTCAATTGCGGCTATGAAATGTTAGTGCAGGACAACTTCTTTCCGGAGGAAACAGAAAATATTCACGGTATTCCCATGCAGATTGCCGTGAGCGGACCCGATTCTCAATGGAATTCTATAGAGCTGTTGATATTTAACATGATTTCCAATGCTAATCATGAAGTTTATATTCAAAGCCCCTATTTTATTCCTGATCTGGCCATCATGAGGGCCATGGAATCAGCCGCTATGAGCGGCATTAAGATCACCCTCATGATGGCAGGCATTCCAGACAAAAGGATTGCCTGGTGGACTGCCTACACCTATTTTGAGCCCTTGTTGAGAGCGGGTGTCCGTATCCTTCACTACATGGGTGGTTTTCTTCATTCCAAGGTGGTGATCATGGACAACATCGTCAGTACCACAGGGACATGCAATATGGATATAAGAAGTTTCAGATTGAATTACGAGGTGAATTCTGTTTTTTACGATCAGAATATCACACAAGAATTGAAGGATCACTGTTTAAAGGATGAAGAAAAGTGCAGGGAGATTCTCATTGACGAAATCATGTCTTTGAAAATCTCCCAGAAACTGAGGAACTCTGTTTGCAGACTGTTTTCTCCCCTTATGTAAGACTCAGCTCAATTCCCTGGATATGGCAATGGCGGCAATGGTTCCGTCAGAGACTGCAGTTGTGATCTGTCTGAACTTTTTTGTTCTGATATCTCCCGCTGCATATATATCCGGTAGATTAGTCAACATATCCTCATCGGTGACAAGGTAACCAAATTGGTCTTTCTTCAGTGTCTCAGGGAAGCCTGTCAGATTCGGTAAGAATCCTACAAATACGAATATTCCATTTGTATTAAGGGTTTTTCTTTCCTTGCTTTTCAGGTCTTCAACGACAACAGACATATCCATGGAACCATTCTTTATGAATTCCCTGGGCTCATGCTCAAAAAGAATATTGATCTTTTTATTGTTAAAAATCTCTTCCTGAGCCTGCTTGTTGGCCTGTAGTTCTGCAAACTGATGAATTATCGTGATGGATTTTGCAAATTTTGCAATGAAAAGAGACTCCTCAATGGCGCTGTTCCCACCACCGATGACAATGACATCTTTGTCTTCAAAATACTTGGCATCACAGGTTGCGCAATAGGAAATACCATTCCCTCCATATTCTACTTCACCGGGGACACCCAGTGGTCGTGGTGAAGATCCTGTAGCAATAATAATTTTATTTGCTTTTATGGTTTCAACACTGTCAATTAGAATTTCTTTTTTAACCAGATCAATGGAACTGACATCGACAGCTGGTCTGAAATCCACACCGGCACCCTTGGTTTGTTCACTCATATAATGAGCCAGCATGAATCCCGGCTGAGGTTCGATAAATCCGGGATAATTGGAGACCTGATGTGTGGTTGACATATATCCCCCGGTCAGTGCGATATCAATAATGACTGTCTTCAGATGAGCCTGTCCCAGGTAGGTTGCTGCAGTGAGACCCGCAGGACCACCCCCTAGAACGGCAACATCGTACTCGGTCGTGAAAGTTTTAATGCTGTTGTGAATTCCGGCCGCCAATTCAGGTCCAACCATTTTATCTAGGTTTTCAACGATGGCTGAGCGTTTGATCCCACCGGTTTGACGATCAGCTATTTCATTTCCATTCTCAAAATATAATAAAGTCGGAGAGCTTGAAACTCCCAGTTCTTCACTCAGTTCTCTGTTTCCCTGTCTGAATACTTTAACAAATTTCAGATCATTGCCATACAGTTCACTTAGAGCCGTAAATTTGGAGGCCAGAGCCTCACAGGGGGGACATTCAGTGGAATAAAAGTCAACAACAACTTTTCCTCCACCCAGTACTTCAGATTTCCATGCATCCGCATTCAATTCTTTAATTTTTCCAGCCATTTTCAGTCTCTCCTATTCTTCAAAATACATCGATAAACCCAAAGACATGAGTTCTTTTACAGGGCGGCAGTCCGGTTTTAGAATATTTCCAGTCCTGTTTTTGGCGACAGCGGCACAACCTCCACCACAGGCTAGCTGGACCGAGCAACTCCTGCATTCTTCAATGGAACAGACATCCCGTTCCTGCCATTGTTCAATCAATTCTTCATTAAGTTTTATTTCTGGGAAAAATTGCCCTAATTCTTCCCCTTCCTTGCCCACTGTAGCAGTACATGAATAAATTTGTCCGCTGTAATCAAAGGCCCACTCAGTCTTTCCTCCCGGACAGGAATCAAAAAGAGGGTCCGGGAGTTCTCCCTGTTCAAAAAGAAAGCGGGATAAGGAAAAAGTGGGTCTATGAAATTCAAGGATTTCCGGATGATCCTGAAGCAGTAGATAAATGTGTTCATACATACTGATTCTGCTGAAGAGGAATTCCTGCTCTTTTTGGCAGGAATGTAGCTCATAATTTCTTCCCAGCTGTGTTTTAAACAGACTCGAAGCGGTCCATCCTTTCTGGATGGCATGATTGGCCAGTTCGGGCAGGCTGTCAATATTCTGTTTATCCAGAACAACTCTCAGGTTGACGGGTATCTGATTTTCAAGACAGAGACTGACTGCATCTGAAACGATATTAAATGTTGACCCTCCCCCTTTCAAGGGACGTCTTATATCATGCATGTCCCTGGGCCCATCAATGGTCAGCTGAATTTCCCGTATTCTGGATTTTTTCAGACGGGGAAGATAGGATTCCAGAGAGAATCCGTTTGTAACGATGGCGATAGAAAGACCACGCTCATCGGCTTTATCCAGAAAATATTCAATTATTTTTCTATGATTTTCCGATGGGAGAAGTGGTTCTCCCCCGAAGAGGGTCAGATAAAAATCACTGCCTACAAATTTTTGATCAAGATAGGCGTAAAAAGCATCAATGACCTCTTTTTGATCCTGAGGTCTGGAATCTTGTACGTATTCCCCCTGATAACAATAGGTGCATTTAAAGTTACAACTGTAATCGGGTACATAAAAAACCTGTATTTCTGCTTTTTCCTGCTGGTCGCTAATCTCCAGATATGAGTTACGGAACAGAGTTTTTTCTTTTTCTTCATCCATATAGTAACCCTTTTCAATAAAGGGAGCCGGGTCTTCAAGCTTATCATTCTGAAATTGAAGGGCCATTGCCGAATCAAGGAGATCAGCCTCTCCGCTAAGGGGATTCAGGATATACCAGGATTCTGAATCTTTTAATTGCGCTGTGATTGTATGAAGTGATTTTCTAAGTTGCATTTGAATTCCTTTAAAAACCGGGCCTTACGGCCCGGAACATTATCAGTCGTGGCATCCTGCAACAACTGGGGAAATCTTAGCACAGCACTGAGCTGTCTTTATTGTCATTCCCGTTTTTTTGCGGATCAGAGATTTCATAGACTCTACCTCCTATTTTAATATTTAACAGCAACATTTCCCGGCTTTAAAACCAGTCAATGTGAAACTGACTACACTGATTTTCCCTTTTTCATAAGGCTTGCTCTCTTCAAGAATATTCACCTGAGTAAAACCGGCTTCTTCGAGAAGAGAGAGGTACACTTCTTTCGTGACAGCTCCGGCCCAGCATTCTGAAACTGCAACAGGATCATTGGCATATTCCAGAGGAACCGTCTCGGAAGAATAGATATCACTGATGGTGAAACGTCCACCTGTTTTTATAACCCTGTAAATCTCGGCCCAGGCTTTACTCTTATTTTCAATATGATTGAGTACACAATTTGAAATAACCAGGTCTACAGTTCCACATTTAAGGGGAAGAGTTTCCAGATCTGAGTGAATAAACTCAACATTTTTGATTCCCAGCTTTTCGGCTGTTTTTTTGGCTTTTCTGATCATTCCATCTGAGAGATCAATACCGTATACAAACCCATTCGGTCCTACCTGATCGGCCATTCTCAGGACATCATTTCCTCGTCCACTTCCCAGATCAAGGCAGGTTTCTCCTTTTTCCGCTCCGGCAAACTGAATGGCTTTACCGCAAGAAAGGCAACAATCACTGTCGGCCAATTCTGTATATCGTATATTGATTGCGTCGATACTTTTCACAATATGATTCCTTTCTTTTTATTATAAGGGTTGGTAAATGCAAAGTCAATATTCAACATATTCTATATATAACTTAGCAAAATATGATGGGATTAGTCAATTCTTTTTTGTTAAGTTATGGATATTTCATACTTCTCATGACATATTACATTAAGTATGTATAAGATTATATTCCGTATATTCCTAATTTTGACTCTCATTTCATGTCAAAGTCTTTCAATGGATGAAAAAAAATCTGTAGTATCAGTTGAAAACACAGGACAGATCTATCCTGAATCCCTGGGAACTGAAGTATCCCGGGTTATTGAAGAGACTGAGAGACTCATAGAACGCTTTGATGCATTTGAATATCAGGAGAGACGAAATATCGATGATAGAGACTGGTTGATGTCCTTTATAAATTTCAATGCTGACAGAGATCAGTTCCTGGTTCAGTTTCTCTATGAAAATTTAAAATACAGAGACTGGAGCAGTGAGGAAAAAAAAAGAGTATCTGAATCATTTTATAACCATCGACAAGGATGGAGTTCAAGATGGTCTTTTAATACAGAAACGAAATGTTATCTGGGAAGAGATTTCCTATTTGCTGGATAATAGTATGCTCTTTCTGGACACCCCCTGGATAGTGAGGGACTTTTATGATGAAAGAACTGAATTTAATTACTGGTATTTAATCTACCTTGCCAGAGTCCGCTACCCTCATTGGATGGAAGAAAGAATACTTCCCGGCATGCTCGAATTGATTCCGGAAGACAGAATCACTGGTGTCAGTTATTTGTGGATAAAAAATCCAGACAGCCTATGTTCCATGGAAAATGAAATTGTGACCACAGGCTATCCCTGGAACAGTCTGCTCTATCTTATGGATCTAAATACATTTCTACAGAAAGAAATTGAAATCATCAACCCTTCAGAGTCAGATTTCATTCTACAGAATCAGGGATGTTTATTCTGAAAGGAGAATCCTGAAATAAGGATTCCCCTCCGGATTAAATTCCCAGATATGCCTTTTTAACATCTTCGTTGGAAAGCAGTTTGTCTGCATTATCGGTCATACTGATACGACCTGTTTCAAGAACATACCCTCTGTGGGCTATCTTAAGTGCCATATTGGCATTCTGCTCCACCAGGAAAATAGTCGTATTATTCTCTTTGTTGACTTTTTTTATAATATTGAAAATCTGCTGTACAATCAGAGGTGCCAGCCCCAGAGAAGGCTCATCCAGTAGAAGCAGACGGGGCCTGGCCATCAAGGCTCTGGAGATAGCCAGCATCTGCTGCTCTCCACCGCTTAATGTTCCACCCTGCTGGTTTCTTCTTTCTGCCAGTCTTGGGAAAAGGTCATAGATATAAGTTATGTCTTTTTTTATCTCTTCTTTATCATTTCTGAGAAAGGCTCCCATATCCAGATTTTCTTTCACAGAGAGTTGAGGAAAAATACGACGCCCCTCGGGAACCTGAGAGATTCCTAATGAGACAATCTTATCAGGTGACATGGATGAGATATCCTTTCCTTCAAATTCGATAGCCCCTGATCTAATGGGAACGACGCCGCTGATGGACATCAATGTCGTTGACTTTCCTGCGCCATTGGCACCGATGAGGGTAATAATCTCACCTTCGGAAACATCAATGGAGATATCCTTCAAGGCATGAATATTACCGTAGTAAGTGCTGATATTTTTAATTTTAAGCATCAATATCCTCTCCCAGATAGGCTTTTATGACTTCTCTGTTATTTTTTATTTCCTGAGGAGTGCCTTCTGCTATCATTTTTCCATAATCGACGACATAGATCCGCTCAGACAGAGACATGACGAGACTCATATCATGTTCAATAAGGAGGATGGAAATGTCTTCATCCGTTCGCAGCTTCTTAATCAGATGAACAAGGTCTTTTGTTTCCTGAGGATTCATGCCGGCAGCCGGTTCATCCAGTAGTAGGAGGAAGGGATTGGTCGCCATGGCTCTGGCGATTTCAAGCCGTCTCTGAGCACCATAGGGAAGATTTTTGGCTATTTCATTGACGAACATTTCAAGCCCTATCTTCTTTAGAATTTCATAGCAGTCATCAATCACCTGCGTTTCTTCAATCCGGTTTTTTTTAGTTCTGATAACAGAACTGAGAATTCCTGATTTCAAGGACTGATGCCGGCCGATCATCACATTTTCAAGAACAGACATATTACTGAATAATCTTATGTTCTGAAAGGTTCTTGCCAGCCCCTTTCCGTTGATAACATTTGGTTTAAGGCCGTTTAATATCGATGATTTTCCATTGGGAATGTTCACCTTGATCTCACCATGAGTCGGGACATAAACACCGGTTACACAGTTGAAGAATGTTGTTTTTCCGGCACCATTGGGACCGATAAGGGCTACGATCTCACCCTTTTTAATGTTCAAACTGACATTATCAACAGCCCGGAGACCTCCGAAAACCATGGACAGGTCATTGACTTCCAATATGGGGGCTTCACTCATGCCTCACCCTCCTGTGATTTATTCTTATCAGCCGCAAATTTGTAGGATTTTCTGACCTTTGGAATTATCCCGCCTGGCCTGAAAATCATCATGAGAACAAGGGCGATACCAAAAATAAGCATTCTATACTGTGAAAAGGCTCTGAGATATTCCGGCGTGAGTATGAATAGCAGTGCACCCACAATAACCCCCGGTATGGAACCCATACCACCGATGACAACAATACAAAGAATAACAATAGACTCCCAGGTCGTGAAACTGGCAGGGTTGATGAATGTCGTTTTGGCAGCAAAGAGGACACCCATAATCCCGGCCCATAGGGCTCCCATGGAAAATGCCGTCAGCTTGGCTCTTGCAATATCAATACCCATGGACTGGCAGGCAATCTCATCCTCCCGCATGGCTTCCCAGGCACGGCCCATCTTTGAACTTTCCATTCTTCTGATCACGAAAATTGTCAGGATCGTAAGTCCGATCGCTATAAAATAGGTGAAGTTTGTGACTTGGGCCAGGTTCAGTTCCTTTCCGAAGAAATCCGGTCTGGGAATATTGGCGATACCGCTGGGACCAAAAGAAAAATCATTCCAGTTTTCAAGAATAAGACGGACCATTTGTCCAAAGGCCAGGGTCACTATTGCCAGATAGTCTCCCCGGAGGCGAAGGATGGGGAAACCAAGGATGATCCCGAATAAGGCACTCAGGATGGCGCCCAGGGGAAGACAAACCCAGAAACCTAAACCAAAATGGTAAAACAGCAGCCCATAGGTATAGGCGCCGACGGCATAAAAAGCCGCATATCCGAGGTGAAGCAAACCGCCAAAACCAACAACGATATTCAATCCTAATCCAAGAACGACATACATCAAGGCTGTGGTCAGGATGCTTGTCTGGTACATGGACATGATAAAGGGATATAGAAGGACAATCAGAATTAAAACAGCCATGGAAGAATATCGGTCATTCTTTTTCTCCATGTATTTGCTGATTTTTTCTGTAAGAGGGTTTCTACTTGTACTTGATCCTTTCCTATCTCTTCTTTCAAGAAGATATTTCCAGAGGATGGATAGGAAAAAAGATCCTACTCCCACATAGAGGAGATTCATCCAGCGCCAGATGACTGTGTCTGTTATGGTATTTACTTTCATGACAAGGAGTGGAAATGTCAGAAACATAAACCATAAAGAAGTCAAAAAGGCTCTTTTTAATTCTTTAATACTAAACATTATTGTGTCTCTCTTTTATGGGAATCAGACTTTTTCATTTTCTTTTCTACCGAGAAGCCCTGAAGGTTTGAAAATCAGAATGAGAATCAGGATGATAAAGGCAAAAGCATCTTCATAATCACTAGAGATATAACCTGTACCGAAACTCTCGGTCAGCCCTAAAATAAAGCTTCCCAGGACGGCACCGGGTACACTTCCTATTCCTCCCAGTACAGCCGCGACAAAGGCCTTTATTCCCGCTATAAAACCGATGTAGAAGTTTATCTGCCCGGTATGTGAACTGATAAGCACGCCGCCCAGGGCTGCCGTGGCTGAACCGATTAGAAAGGTCATAGAAATAACATTATCCACATTGATTCCTACCAGTTGAGCCATCTGCTTATCCTGGGATGTGGCTCTCATGGATTTACCCATTTTTGTAAACTGTATAAGCAGTGTTAAAAGAATCATTACCACCGCTGTTGATATCAGGATTAACAGCTGTGTTGTGCTGATAAGGTGCTCGATGAGAGCCAGAATTTTTAATCTTGGTAATAAAGTGGGAAAAGGAAGAAAATCTGAGGTTTGTGCCAACAGAACATAATTCTGAAAAAAGATGGACATACCGATGGCACTGATCAGAGCGGAAAGACGAGGGGCATTTCTCAAGGGACGGTAAGCCAGTTTTTCAAGAGTGACTCCATAGGCTGCTGAATAAATGATAGCAGCAATTGAAGCAATCACAAAAATAAGTACGGGGTTCATACCTGTAAAAGAAAGAGCACCGCCGATAATGAGAGCAGTAAAAGCGCCAATCATATAAATTTCACCATGGGCAAAGTTTATAAGTTTGATAATACCGTAAACCATGGTGTATCCCAATGCAATCAATGCATAGATACTCCCTCTGGTAAGCCCGCCCAGTAGAAGGGCAAAAAAGTATTCAAAATTCATGAATTAATACAGCTCCTATTTTTTGAAATACCTGTTCACAAACCGAAAGCAGATACCATTGGTATCTGCTCCGGTTTGTGAGATTAATTCTGAGAACTTACTTCAGTTGTATGTAAGCTCCGTTCTGAACCTGGTATACGGCAAAGCCCACACCGATAGCATCGCCATTTTTATCAAAGCTGATTTTTCCAAGAGGAGTCTCTACATACTCACTCTTAAGAGCAGCATCAATGGCAGCATACTCGGTAGAACCGGCTTTTTCGATAGCATTGATCACAGCAACAGTGGCAGCATAAGCATTCAGGAAAAAAGCACCGGGCTCTTCTCCGTATTTTGCCATAAGATCTTCAGTCGCTTTGATAGCCATGGGGTTGGATGTTGTATCAACAGGACCGGTTGCGTATACACCTTCTGCATATTCTGCAGCTACCTTGATAAAGGTATCGTCTTTAACACCATCATCAGACAGGAAGGGGATATCCAGGTTTTTCTTTCTCATCTGGCTGATCAGTTTAGAAGCTTCGGGGTGGTAACCACCAAAGATCAGAGCCTCTGCACCAGAATTGGCAATTTTGTTGATGATGGCAGAATAATCTACTGCACCAACCTGAATTCCTTCAAATAGAACAACTTCCACACCAGATTTTGTCTCCAGAAGTGCATTACAGAATTCGGCAAAACCTTTTCCGTAGTCACCCTTGTCATGGAGGACAGCTATTTTCTTTAGTCCCAGTTTATCAACAGCAAAAGCGACTTCAACATCAGCCTGAGCGTCATCGGGTGCAATTGTTCTGAAAAAGTTAGGATAATCTCCACTCTTTGTCAGAGGAGGGTTTGTAGCAGAAGGAGACATGGTGATAATCTGCTCATTCTTATAGATTCCCAGGGCTGCTTTGGTAGCACCGCTGCAAATATGACCTATAACAGCAATAACATTTTCACCTACAAGTTTTGCAGCCGTATTTGTAGCTACTTCAGGTTTACAAACGTCATCTTCAATGACGAGTTCAATCTGTTTTCCCAGTACTCCGCCCTTGGCATTGTACATATCCACAACAAGCTCTGCGGCTTTGATGGAAGGAATTCCGTAAGATGCGAGGTCTCCCGAGTGAGCCCCTGCAACGCCGATCTTAATGGTATCAGTTTCTCCCTGGCCATTGGCAAAAGCACCAAGCGCAACGAAAGAAATGAGTAATAATATTAATAACTTTTTCTTTTTGTTATCCTTAATCCGGTTTCTAACCTGATATTTATTAAAGGTTAGATTATTTTTATAGGGTTAAAAACTCAAATTGTCAATGTTGAGTTTTTATCGTAGCATAATTCGTGATAATAGCACAATTATTTGTAATAATTCTTCTTTTCCACTCAAATCACCTTATGAACATTCGCATTTCAGAGTCAACATTGATTTTTTTAACGGATTAGTCGAAGCAATATCATGAAAAAGTAGGATTTTACTGTTAAATAATGTTGATAAATTTTTTAGAAACCTTTGAAATAAACCAGATTGTACCTATATTTCTTATAAAATATATTTTATTTCATATAAAAAAATCAATTAAATACATATTTGTTGTTTAATTTGGTTTGTCTATTTTCTTAATTTACTAATTAATAAACATTCTTTTCTTATTTGAAGATTTTGAAAAATTGATTTGCTTGATAATAACGAAGTTGTCAAAACCACCCCGATATTAAGGGGTGGGTAATTGATCCTGTTTATATTAAAAAGAACCACCGATATCCCGGCGGTAGACACTATTCCTGAATCGGATTCTGGCTACATCCCGATAACAGGCTGTTCTGGCACTCTGAAGATTAGTTCCGTTGGCTACTACATTTAAAACCCTTCCGCCTGACGTCAGAAGCACAGAATCCTTTAATGCAGCTCCTGCAATAAAAATATCACTTTGGCAATCGGTAATACCCTCAATGGGAATCCCCTTTTCATAGGGTCCGGGATATCCTCCCGATGCCATGACAACGCAACAGCAGCTTCCCACTTTCCACGTCAATTCTGTTGTATCCAGATTACCGGAAAGGGTATTTTCAATGAGTTCCAGCAGATCTGAATCAAGGAGTGACAATACTGCCTGTGTTTCGGGATCCCCCATCCTCAGATTATATTCTAATAGATAAACCCCTCTCTCATTGATCATCAGCCCAAAGAAGATGACCCCGGGAAACTGAAGGCCTTCCATTTTAAGACCCTTGAGAGTGGGGAGTAGAATATCTTTTCGGAAAGTATTCATGACAGCCTCATTGATATGCGGATTAGGAGCAACCACCCCCATTCCGCCGGTATTAGGGCCGGTCTCCCCTTCTCCAATCTTTTTGTGATCCTTGGCACTGAGGAGGGGCAGTATTGTTTTGCCGTCATAAAAGGAGAGAATAGAGGCCTCCACTCCTTCCAGGAATTCCTCAATGACAATGCTGTCCCCGGCTGTACCGAATTCTTTTTCTTTCATCAGCAGATTGAGAGCCAGCCTGGCTTCGTCCTTATCCTGACAAATGAGTACACCCTTCCCCGCAGCCAGTCCATCCGCCTTTAAAACAACAGGATAATCACAGCCTTCCAGGTAGTGTGCGGCTGGATCAATGGAATTGAAGTTTTTATAGGCCGCTGTTTTTATGGAATATTTCTGCATGAACTCCTTGGCAAAACACTTACTTCCTTCCAGAAGAGCGGCTGCCTTGTGAGGTCCCAGGACCGGGATTTTCTTTTCTAAAAATTTATCTGCTATTCCAGATACCAGCATGTCCTCTGAACCGGGTAATGCCAATCCTATGCCATTCTCACCGGCAAAATCGGCCAGTTCCTGAATATCAGTGATGGGGATATTCTCACAACCGGCTTCACCGGCGGTACCGCCGTTTCCCGGAGCACAGTAGATTTTGCTGACTCTATCATTCTGCAGAAGCTTTTTGATCAGGGCATGTTCTCTTCCGCCGCTTCCTGTTACAAGTATTTTCACCTGGTTTTTCCTCTAGTGTTTAAAATGGCGCATTCCAGTGAAAATCATGGGAATGCCTTTTTCATTACAGGCCTTGATTGAGTCTGCATCCCGAATGGATCCTCCCGGCTGTATGATGGCCCTGATGCCTTTTTCAGCACAAAGGACAACCACGTCATCAAAGGGAAAAAAAGCATCCGAAGCCAGGATTGTTCCCTCTCCGGCTCTTTCAATGGCTTGCTGTGCGGCCCAGATTCTATTTGTCTGTCCTGTACCGATTCCTGTGGCTTTTCCGTCTTTAACAACAACTATGGCATTTGATTTGACATGTTTGACGACTTTCTGTCCAAAGATCAGATCTTCTTTGAAGGCTTCTTCGGGTGCTGCATCTGTGACTACTTTAAAATCCTGGGAGAAACTCAGGTCTGCATCCTGGACCAGTATTCCACCATCCACCTTGACCACATCCAGGGGATCCGATGGTTGGGCACTGGTTTGAATGATTCGGAGGTTTTTTTTCTTCTTCAATACTTCCATTGCTTTTGCCGAGAAGGAGGGAGCCACAACAATTTCAAGAAATGTTTTCACCATTTCGATAGCCGCGTCTTCTGATACTTCCCCATTGATAGCCACAATACCTCCAAAGATGGAAATAGGATCACAGTCGTAGGCTCTTTTATAGGCATCTGCCGCATCCTTACCCAGGGCTACACCACAGGGAGTTGAATGTTTCAAACCACAGCAGACCATGCTGTCAAATTCGTTGACAATCTTCCAGGCTACATCCATATCCCGGATATTATTGAAAGAGAGTTCTTTGCCTCCCAGCTGTTTAAAATCGGCAAAGGCTCCACCGCCCCATGTATTGGTGTAAAAGGCGGCCTTCTGGTGAGGGTTTTCTCCATAACGAAGGTCCATGTTCTTGGAATAGGAACCATTCAGGAATGCCGGCATGGCGTCTCTTCCAAGAAAAAACTGGCTGATTGCCCCATCATAGGCAGATGTCAGGTTGAAGACCTTTCCTGCCAGGATTTTCCTGGTTTCAAAACTGACATCTCCCCTGTTTTCCATCTCTTCCATAACGCTTTTATAATCTTCAGGATTACAGATGACGGTCACATCCTGGAAATTTTTCGAAGCCGAGCGGAGCATGGTGGGTCCTCCGATATCGATGAATTCGACTTTTTCTTCAATGCTCTTGTCTGTATCTACTTCATCAAAGAAGGGATACAGGTTGACAACAACCATGTCGATGGTTTCGATCCCTTCTTCTTTCAATGTAGACATGTGTTCTTCATTATCCCGAATTGCCAGTATCCCTCCATGAATCACTGGATGAAGTGTCTTCACACGTCCATCCAGCATTTCCCGGCCACCTGTCACGGCTGCGACTTCAAGAGGGTTTAGCCCCTGCTCCTGAAGGTACTTGAATGTTCCGCCGGTGGAGATGATTTCCCAGCCTTTTAATTTAAGGAATTGTCCCAATTCCAAAATACCATCTTTATTAAAAACACTGATAAGAGCTCTTTTCATACTTCCTTTCCCCGTTTCAATTCTTTATTTGATGTTTTTATGATCTTTGAAACAGCATCCACCAACAGCTGGTGTTCCTGTTCTAAAACCCTCTTTTGCAAAGTTTCGGGATTGTCATTGGATAATACCGGGACTTCCCTCTGCAGAATGATATCTCCCGTGTCTATGCCTGTGTCTACAGTGTGAACGGAACAGCCGCTCGTCTTCCGCCGGTCATCAAGCACGGCCTGATGAACCTTAATTCCGTACATACCCCTCCCTCCAAAATCCGGAAGCAGTGAGGGATGAATGTTGATGATCTTTCCCTTCCATTGACTGATAAAGGCAGTACTGAGTATGGACAGGAATCCAGCCAGAACAATCAGGTCCGTGTTCCGGGGGATCCTTTCAAGAATTACATCGGAAAGTTTATTTCCCCATTCTTTTCTGTCAACAAGACAGGTTTTAATATTCGAGACTTTTGCTCTTTTCAACCCGAAGGCTTCTCTGTCGGCAATGACGGTTGTGATTTCAGCCTCCAATTGACCTGACTGAACGGCGTCAATCAAAGATTGCAAGTTCGACCCTCCACCGGAGACCAATACGACTATATTAAACATATCTTCTTATCGGATTTTATTATTTGACCCAGTATGGCCACAGATTCACCAAGAGTCTCAAGGGTGGAGACAATCAGCTCTTTTTGTTCTGCTCTGACAATCAGAATAAAGCCCACACCCATATTGAAGGTTCCCCACATTTCTTCATCAGGAACACCTTTTCCCCGGAGCCAATCGAATATTGGAAGAACGGGTACTGAATCTTTCATGATTTTACCACAGAGTCCCTCGGGAATTGTTCGAGGAAGATTTTCAGGAAGACCTCCTCCCGTGATATGAGCCATTCCGCTGATGTGTTCAAAATGGGATTCTAACAATTTAAGCACATTTCTGACATAAACACGGGTTGGTTTCAAGAGTTCTTTGTAAACAGGCTCTCCCTGGAAGTCTTCATCCAGATCAGTGACAAGAGAGCGTATGAGACTGAAACCGTTGCTGTGTACACCGCTGGATGCGAGTCCGAGGATGATATCACCCTCCTCCACGTCCTTTCCATTGATGATTCTATCCCTTTCAACGGCACCGACACAAAAACCGGCCATATCATAGTCGCCGTCTTTATAGAAACCCGGCATTTCTGCGGTTTCTCCTCCCACAAGGGCACAATCTGCGTCCTTACAGGCTTCGGCCATTCCCATAACAATTTCGCTGGAGACATCAGAATCCAATTTTCCACAGGCCAGATAATCCAGGAAAAAGAGTGGTTTGGCTCCCTGGCATAAAATATCATTGGCACACATGGCAAAGCAATCCTGCCCCACAGTATTGAAAATCTTTTTGGTAAAGGCGATGGCAAGCTTTGTTCCCACACCATCGGTCCCTGAAACCAGAACGGGATTCTTATAATCCTTCAGGGCATAAAGAGAGGCGAAACTGCCTAATCCGGTAAGAACATTCTCATTATGAGTTTCAGTCACCTTTGATTTGATTTTATCAACAGCTTTGTACCCTTCTTCTTTATCTACACCAGAATCTTTATATGTGTGCATTCATTCCATTCCTAATTCAATATTTTCTTAAATTCAGTTATTGGGTGTCAAAGGGTATGTCCCCGTGAGACATCCGTTGCAAAAATGCATTTCTTCAGTACTCAAGGCTCTTGTCAAACCGTCCAGGCTGATATATCCCAGGCTGTCGGCTCCAATTTCCCTGCATATTTCTTCAACATCCCTGCCTGTGGCGATCAATTGTTCCGTGTCGGGAGTATCAATACCAAAATAGCAGGAGTACTTAATGGGCGGGGATACGATTCCAAGATGAACTTCCGAGGCTCCTGCTTTTCTCATGAGAGCCACCAGATGACGGCTTGTGGTTCCTCTGACGATGGAATCATCGATGAGGATCACCCTTTTTACTTCTACAACCGATTTAACAACATTCAATTTTACGGATACGGCTTTCTCCCTTAATTCCTGGGAGGGAGAAATAAAGGTTCTACCGATGTAACGGTTTTTAATAAACCCCATCTCGAAGGGGATTCCCGAGGCTTCAGAATAACCTATGGCCGCGGATATTCCAGAATCGGGCACGGCGACAACCATATCGGCGTCAATAGGATTTTCCTTGAAATATTCAGCACCGCATCTCTTTCTGGCCTGCATGACATTAATGCCGTCAATCTGACTGTCTGGCCGAGCAAAATAGATATCTTCAAAAATACAGGTTGAAAGTTTGGATGAGCTGTCGTATCCCAGGGATGTTACCCCCTTTTCATCAATAACGACAATTTCCCCGGGTTCCAAATCCCTTACGAATTCGGCACCCACTGTATTCAGGGCACAGGATTCAGAGGATAGAATCCAGGCATCATCCAGTTTTCCAAGACAAAGGGGACGGATTCCATAAGGATCCCTGACACCTATCAGTTTGTTATCGATAAACAATACGATGGCATAAGAGCCTTTTATGGCTCCGGCGGCTTCTCTCACAGCCTTTTCAATTCCCTTAACTGCCCCCCGGGCAATCATGTTGAGAATGACCTCGGTATCGCTTGTCGTCTGAAAGATGGCACCCCCATCTTCCATGAGTGATCTTATAATTTCTGAATTTACCAGATTTCCATTATGGGCGACTGCCAGGGATCCCAGTTTGCAATGACCTTCCAGTGGCTGTGCATTTGCCAGATCGCTATTTCCGGTTGTTGAGTAGCGGACATGACCGATGGCTGCATTTCCGGTTTTTAATTCGATAATGGCATCATTCTTGAACACTTCAGTCACAAGACCCATACCTTTGCGAGTCGTCAATACGCCGCCACTGCTGATTGTGATACCGGCACTTTCCTGCCCACGGTGCTGCAGACCAAGGAGTCCAAGATAGGTCATCTCGCCAACAGGATATTCTTTGGGAGAATAAACACCAAAGACTCCGCATTCTTCATGAAGCTTGTCATCCCCGGGAAATTCTTCGGAAGGCATCATATGATTTATCCCTTTTCCACTCTGGAAAGTATTTCTCTATAGGCTTGCTGTACATCACCAAGGTCCCGTCTGAATCTGTCCTTATCCAGTTTCTGATTTGTTTCCTTGTCCCAGAATCGGCAGGTATCTGGACTGATTTCATCTGCAAGAAGAAGTGTGGCATCAGCTGTTTTTCCGAATTCTATTTTGAAGTCGATGAGACGGATGCCCTGTTTGTCAAAAAACTCTGTCATAATGCGGTTTACATCTGCGGTTATGGCATAAATTTGTTTAAGTTCATCATACGTACTCAAACCCATGGCGACGGCATGATGATCGTTGATCAGAGGATCACCAAAAGCATCATTCTTATAACAAATTTCAAAAACGGTATTAGGAATCTCCGTCCCTTCCTCAATGCCCAGTCTTTTTGCCATGCTGCCTGCAATCACATTACGGACTATGACTTCAAGGGGGATAATGGTAACTGCCTTACAGAGCTGATCCCGATCATCCAGTTTTTCAACAAAATGAGTGGGAACCCCTTCTTTTTCCAGGATCTTGAACAGAGCTGTTGTAATGGCATTATTAAAAATACCCTTATCCGCAATCTGTCCCTTCTTTTCACCGTTAAATGCTGTGGCATCGTCTTTATAGCTGACAATGACATAAGCGGGATCATTTGTGGCATAGACTCTTTTAGCCTTGCCCTCATACATCATTTTCTCTTTGCGGATCTCTTTCATAATTCAACCCCTTCGCTGTTGTCGGCGATAAATTTTTCTTTCATTTCTTTTCTGAAACGAATCAGTTTTTCTTTAAGCTCTGGATATTTTACTGCCAGGATTTGTACACCCAGCATGGCGGCGTTATAGGAATTATTGATTCCGACAGTAGCCACGGGGATGGCTTTGGGCATCTGCACGATAGAAAAAAGAGAATCCATGCCATGGAAAGCAGCATCCAGAGGCACTCCGATGACGGGGAGAATGGTTTGGGAAGCCACGACTCCAGGAAGATGGGCAGATAATCCGGCTCCTGCAATTATAAATTCACAGCCCTCTTCTTCCAGACGTCTGATTACTTCTGTCAGTTTTTCCGGCACTCTATGGGCAGACAGAATATGAGCTTCGTATTCAATACCGAATTCCTTGAGACAGACGGCAGCGCCTTTCATTTTATCCTGATCAGACCTGCTGCCGAAAAAAATTGCACATTTCACGTATTACTCCTCCTTCCGAAATTATTTGAAATACCTGACAGCCGATTCAAAAAGTGGCTGATTTTTTTCACCGGGAATATTCATGAAATTATCCCCGGAAAAACGTTCTGTATGACCCATTTTCCCCAGAATTTTTCCACAGAGAGAACTGATGCCTTCAATGGCCAGATCTGATCCGTTAGGATTGTAGCGTGGATTCAAGCTACTGAGGCCCTGGTCATCACAGTACTGAAAGGCAATTTGCCCCTTCTTTTGTAGATCCGCCAGAACCGATGGAGAAGTACTGAAGCGTCCCTCTCCATGAGAGATCGCTATCTGATGGAGATCTCCGGCTTCCATATTCTGAAGCCAGGGAGAAAGTTCACTAACCACTCTGGTGGTGACCATCCGGGAAATGTGTCTATTGTTCATATTTCTGGCCAATGTGGGAGAATCAGAATTCAGTGTCCTGACCTCCCCATAAGGCAATAGCCCCGACTTGATGAGTGCCTGAAATCCATTGCAGATGCCCAGGATAAGACCATCCCGGTCCAACAGATCCTGTATGGCCTGTGAAACCAATGGATTTGTGAGAACATTGGCGATAAATTTCCCAGAACCATCAGGTTCATCTCCCGCAGAAAACCCACCCGAGAGCATCAGAATCTGTGAGGAATTAATTCCCTTGACCATCTGCTCCAGACTCACCAGCACATCTGAACGGCTTCTGTTACAGAATACGGAGCTCAATGTGGTGGCGCCGGCATTCTGGAAAGAACGTTCCGTGTCGTACTCACAGTTGGTTCCAGGGAATACAGGGATAAAGACCCGGGGAGCCAGGGATAGAGGGGGCTTTTTCCATTCAGACCTTCTCTTGTACAAAGGCAGAGTACAGTCATTCGAGTCAGTGATATCCGGATCGTCTGTGAAGATCATATTCAGCGGCTTTTCCCAGATGAGTAATGCCTCTTCCAGGGATACTGAAAAATCCTGGAATCGAAGCTCATCTTCGGGGATTGTCTGACCCAGGACGATTAGCTGAGGATGAAGAACGGCGAGATCTGGATCCTCAGATTCGAAAAGGATATCCCCTTTCCCTTTGTCAAAAAGAAAGACCCTCTCATCTGACATCTCAAATCCGATGCCGTTTCCTACAGCCATCCTGAAAATCTGAGCGGCAATTCCGCCTTCTTTCACTGTCGAGGCTGATTTTATCTTTCCCATTCGATTCAAATCTTCGATCAGATCGAATCCTGATTTCAATTTCTCCCAGACAGGAAGATGATACTCATCCTGGACAAGGGGGAGTAAATAAACGGTATGACCGGCTTTTTTGAATTCTGAAGAGACAATGGTATCAATTTTTGATGTTGTCACAGCAAAAGAAATCAGGGTGGGAGGGACATGTATGTCATGGAAAGTACCGGACATACTGTCTTTACCGCCGATGGCGGGAATATCCAACTCTTCCTGAGCAGAAAGTGCTCCCAATAATGCCGAAAAAGGAAGTCCCCAGTTTTCAGGATCTTTTCCCAGCCGTTTGAAATATTCCTGAAAACTCAATCGGGCTTTGCGCCAATGCCCCCCTGAAACAACCAGTCGCGCCAGAGAGGACACCACAGCATAGATACTGCCGTGATAGGGGCTCCACCTGGAGAGTCCCGGATCAAAACCGTATGCCATAAGGCTGCAGGTCGTTGTTCTGCCCTTCTGTACGGGTAATTTGTGAATCGAGGATTCCGACTCGCTCAGTTGGTATTTTCCACCGTAGGGCATCTGAACCGTTGATGCACCGATGGAGGCATCAAACATCTCGACCAAGCCTTTTTGGGAACAGACATTCAAGCTGGAGAGGGACTGTTTGAATGATTCCTTATCTATTGTTTTCATCACTGTAAAAGGATTCTCGTCCCAGTTGATCATCCCGATGGAGACATCCGTGGTCTGCCTGACACCGTTTGTATCCAGAAACCCCCGGTCCAGATCAACAATGCTCTGACCTCTCCATTTCAGAATCAGGCGATTGTTCCCGGTTACATCTGCGACATAACTGGCATCCAGATTTTCATCAGCGGCAAATTGAATCATCCGGTCCTTGTCGGCGGGATTGACAACAACGGCCATTCTTTCCTGGGATTCAGAGATGGCCAGTTCGGTCCCGCTCAGCCCCTTGTATTTTGTGGGAATCCTGTCCAGGTCGATGCATAACCCCGGGCTGAGCTCTCCAATAGCGACTGATACCCCGCCGGCTCCAAAGTCATTGCATTTTTTGATGAGACCGGTGACATCGGGATTCCTGAAAAGCCTCTGAATCTTACGTTCCTCCGGAGCATTTCCTTTCTGTACTTCTGCACTGCAGCTTTGAAGGGACTCACTGCTGTGCTCTTTAGAAGACCCCGTGGCTCCTCCGCATCCGTCCCGTCCTGTCTTACCACCGATCAGGATGATAACATCACCGGGGACAGGTGTTTCTCTACGGACCATGAACTCAGGCACGGCTCCTACAACGGCGCCTACTTCCATTCTCTTTGCTTTGTAACCGGGGTCATAGATCTCACGGACAAAGCTAGTTGCCAGACCGATCTGATTCCCATAGGAACTAGAACCCCGGGCTGCGGTTCTGGTGATGTATTTCTGGGGAAGTTTACCGGGGATTGTGTTCTCCATTTTTTCTGTTGGATCAGAGGCTCCTGTGATCCTCATGGCCTGATACACATAGGACCGACCCGAAAGAGGGTCTCTGATGGCTCCGCCAATACAGGTGGAGGCTCCCCCGAAGGGTTCAATTTCAGTAGGATGATTATGGGTCTCATTCTTAAACATCAGGAGCCAGGGTTCGTCTTTTCCGTCAACATCCACCTGGATTCTAACACTGCAGGCATTTATCTCCTCAGAGACATCCAGGTCATCCAGAAGGCCTTCTTTTATTTGTCTTTTCCCAGAGATGGTGGCCATATCCATGAGAGTCAGTGGTCTGTCATTACGCCCGCAGAGACTGCGGATACTGATATAATGATCCAGAGTCTTTTGTAGAACTATCTGGAATCTGTCTTCGGGTAGAATGATTTTCTTGATTTCAGTTTCAAAGGTGGTGTGACGGCAGTGATCCGACCAATAGGTATCGAGGACCCGGATCTCGGTCTCTGTGGGAGACCGTTTTTCAGTCTCTGAAAAATAGTTCTGACAGTACAATACATCTTCTGCCGACATCGCCAGTCCCATAGAACGGCGAATCCCTTCTGGGGCGGCTGTATTAAAATCCTGGAGAACTGGAACATCAGAGGCCAGGGAACCAAGGTCAAAGAGTGAATGTCCCTTGAGATCTTTTTCTCTGGCTTCCACCGGATTGATGCAGTATTTCTTGATGTGTAGAAGATCATCATCCTTGAGCGTCCCTTCAATGACGATGAGGCGACTGGTTCTGACAACACCCGTCCAGTCGGGATATACTAGATGAATACATTGAGCCGCAGAATCTGCCCGCTGGTCAAATTGACCCGGAAGATATTCTATGCCAAAGGAATGCCCATCCCCGGGTAATTCATCAAGGATGATATCCGATGGAATTTCAGAAAATACCGAAATGCTGATCCTGGCTAGACGGGGGGCATCAAGCTCTGTTAATTCGTATATGTTGATGATCCTGATTCTTGAGATACTCCGGATTCCAAGAGTTTCAACAAGATCTGATTTCAGAGCTTCTGCTTCATTGTCACGGCCGCTTTTTTTTTCTACAAAAACACGGGAAAAATCACTCATACTGTGATGCATTCCTTTTGAAGCCGAAAGCATGTCTTCCGGTTTCACTGAATAAATTTCCGTACTGAATAAAGCTTATCCAAATCTAAAAACAAACAGTGTCTTAACACTCTTTTAGAGTAGAATACAAGAGGAATCCATTGACTTATAGTTGATCCTTTACGGGGATCAGTAGAAACTCTCGAAACCATATTATTCGGAATATATAAGCTTTATCTTTTCAGGCCCCTACACTAACATGTTCAATATTTAAGTTCAACATGTCTGACAAGTCATTATGGTGGAATGTGGAGGAGGTTCCAAAGCTTTTTAAGCCAGCATTAAAGAAGAGTCAATCCTCTGAAACACTGGAAGATCATTCCATAAATATACAGATATTAATACAAAATTGTAGGAAAGAGAGAGAAAACAGATATATAATGAGTAATTTATTCGAAACAGCTACAAATCGCCTCTTATTTCTGGTATAAATATTAAAAACAAATTGTAATCAAATGGAGTTCACCTATGAAAAAATTATTATTACTTTCATTGATTCTTATTCTCAGCGCAACTGCTGTATTTGCCGGAGGACAGAAAGAAGTCAGCAATGTCATCGTCATCGCCTCGGATGCAACATGGCCTCCCATGGAATTCCTGAATGAAAATAAAGAGATCATCGGTTTTGATGTAGATATGCTCAAGGCTGCAGCAGAAGCCGGTGGTTTTGAAATAGAAATCGTCAACACAGCATGGGATGGAATTTTTGCCGGTCTGGCGAATGGCAACTACGATGCCGTATGTTCCTCCGTAACGATTACTGAAGATAGAAAAGCTGCCATGGATTTTTCAATACCCTATATCAACGCAGGTCAGGTCCTAATCGTTGCAAAAGATTCCAAGGGAATCACAACTCTTGCTGATATGTCAGGGAAATCACTGGGTGCTCAGATTGGAACAACCGGTGCCATTGCCATAACTGATGCTGGAAATGTCGAACTGAAAACCTACGATGAACTGGGACTGGCCATCGAAGATCTGGCCAATGGTAATATCGACGGTGTCGTTGCAGACAGTCCTATTGCGGCTGACTATGTTCTGGGAAATGATACCTATAATTCCAAACTGAAAATCGTTGGTGATCCTTTCACCGATGAATTTTACGGTGTGGCTGTCAAAAAAGGGAATTCTGAAGTTCTTGATAAACTGAATGCAGGTCTTAAAGCCGTCATCGAATCCGGTAAAAGAGATGAGCTGATCACTAAATGGCTTCGATAATTGATAACAACCATAACAAAATTGAAGTAACTGATGGAGCCCTTATACCCGGTAAAGGGAATAAGGGGCTCTTTTCTTCCTGGCAGATTACTTTTTTCGGGGCGATTCTGATCATCATTCTCCTCCCTGTTTTGAAGCCGGATCCTTACTGGAGGATATTGAAATTCCTTCCAGACGGGATTCTGGTTACTTTTCAGGTAACAATCATGTCCATCATCTGTGCCACCTTCATCGGACTGCTCACGGGACTTGGCCAAATTTCCAGGAATGTAGTTTTTAACAGAATTGCTACAATTTATGTCGAATTAATCAGGGGCATCCCCCTCCTGGTTCAGTTGTTCTATATCTATTTTGCTTTGGGTAAATTTCTGAATATTCAGGGTATGGTTGCGGCCGTCATAGCCATGGCAGTCTGTTACGGTGCCTATATGGGAGAGATTTTCAGGGCGGGAATTCTATCTATCCCCAAGGGACAGATGGAAGCAGCCATAGCACTGGGAATGTCCAGGGGCCAGGCGATCAGGCTGATCATCCTGCCTCAGACCATGAGAATAATACTTCCTGCCATTGGAAACGAGTTCATTGCTCTTCTGAAAGACTCGTCCCTGGTTTCGGTGCTGGCAATATCCGATCTGCTGCGCAGAGGACGTGAGTTTGCGTCAACGACTTTCCTTTATTTTGAAAGTTATACGATGGTGGCTCTGGTCTATCTGGTGTTCACACTCTTTTTATCCAGACTTGTGGCTATAATGGAAGAAAGGATGGCTCTCCGTGGAAAATAGAATCAGTATAAGAAATGCCGTTAAGGATTTTGGTATTGTCATGGCTCTGAACGGAACCAGCCTGGAGATCAAGAGCGGTGAAGTTGTCCTGATTATCGGTCCTTCCGGCAGCGGTAAAAGCACCCTTCTGCGAAGTGTAAACCGTCTTGAAGTTCTGACTTCGGGTGAAATATTCATTGATGGTGACAGTGTCACTAATCCCGATTCGGATATCCGACTCATTAGAGAAGAGGTCGGGATGGTCTTTCAGGACTTCAACCTTTTCCCTCACTTGTCAGTACTTGAAAATATTTCTATTTCTCCCCGGCAGGTAAAAAAAGAACCCAAAGAATCTGCACTTCAGAATGCCATGCGTTTGCTGAAGCAGGTGGGACTGGAAGAAAAGGCCGAGTCTTATCCCGGGGAGCTTTCGGGAGGACAAAAGCAGAGGGTTGCCATAGCCAGAGCCCTGGCCATGAATCCCAAGGTCATGCTTTTTGATGAACCCACATCGGCATTGGATCCAGAAATGGTCAAGGAAGTTCTGGATGTTATGCTCGATCTGGCAAAGAATGGAATGACCATGATGGTTGTATCCCATGAAATGGGTTTTGCCAGGGCCGCTGCGGACCGGGTTATCTTTATGGATGAAGGTCAGATTGTCGAAGAAGGCACACCTTCTGATCTATTTGATCATCCTAAAGAAGAGCGTACAAAGCAGTTTTTAAAGCATATTCTTTAAAAGTTATGTAATTATTGTGAAAAGGGCGTTGCAAAGGCAATGCCCTTTTTTTAAATCTGTATCTGCTGGTTCATATGACTAAAATATTTTATAATGCTCCTATGCTGAAAGAATACAGAACTCTTATGCCCTACTACAAAAAATACCGATTCCAGTATCTCTTCGGACTCCTCTGTCTGGTCATTACCAATGCCGGCCAACTCATGATTCCCCAATACATCCGTCTCAGTCTAAATTTGATGACCGAAGACAAGGCCACAGCTGAATCCATCCTGAAGCTGGTTTTAGCCTTGGCCTCAGTGGCTTTTGTCATTGCTCTGGGACGGTTTTTCTGGAGATTCTTTATCAATGGAGCCTCCCAAAA
The DNA here is from genome assembly GCF_027859075.1 of Oceanispirochaeta sp. Lineage (NCBI taxonomy): Bacteria > Pseudomonadati > Spirochaetota > Spirochaetia > Spirochaetales > Spirochaetaceae > Oceanispirochaeta > Oceanispirochaeta sp. The sequence continues at coordinate 34,461 of NZ_JAQIBL010000277.1, forward strand.
AATTGAAAAGAACCTGAGAGGTCAGATTTTTTATCATCTTCTTGAAATGAGTTCCTCTTTTTTCGGCCGTCATAAGACGGGAGACATAATGGCGAGGATGACAAACGATATGAGAGCCATCAGGATGGCCAGCGGTATGGCTCTGGTGGCCTTTGTAGATGGATTATTCATGACCCTGGCCATCCTGTGGATTCTGTTTTCCCGGTACCCGCGACTGGCCATGATAACCATCATTCCTCTGCCGGTCATCACCGTCATGGTTCTCTTTGCTGGATCCCTTCTGGGGGAAAAATTCAAAGAAGTTCAGGAGCGTTTTTCAAATTTAACATCCACTGTTCAGGAATCAATGAGCGGCATCAGGGTTATAAAAACATTTAACAGGGAAGATTATGCCCTGGGGAACTTTGAAGAAGATAATAAACGTTATATTCAGGCGAATATTTCTCTTGTTAAAATATGGGGAATGATGATGCCCGTCGCAGGATTTCTAACAGGTCTGACAGCCTGCCTGCTCCTTTTCTTCGGTGGACGCATGGTGATCTGGGGAGAACTGAATCCTGGAGATTTTGTGGCCGTTATGGCCTATCTGGGAATGCTGGCCTGGCCCATGATGGGAGCTGGTTTTACAGTCAACCTCATACAGCGAGGCGCCGCCTCTCTTAAGAGGATCAATAGCATCCTGGATGAGCCAGCTGAAATTGCCAACCAACCTGATCCCACTCAGGTTGGCCCATTCCAGAGTCTCTCCATCAAAAATCTCGATTTTCATTACAGCAATGAAAGTATTATTAATGATCTGACCCTCTATATCAAGGCGGGAGAATCTCTGGGAATATTGGGCAGAACGGGAAGTGGTAAATCAACTCTTATCAATCTGCTGCCCCGGATTCTTGAAAGCCCGAGAGGATGTATCCTGTATAATGGCCTGGAAATTCATGACCTTGAACTTTCAGCACTGAGAAAGACCATATCACTCATACCTCAAGAAACATTTCTATTCTCTGCCAGTATTATTGAAAACATCCGTCTTGGAAAAAAAGATGCTCCACTGGATAAGATTCAGGAGGTGGTTGAATTGACCACATTGGATAGAGATCTGAAAAATTTCCCCAAAGGTCTGGAGACACAGGTGGGAGAAAAAGGTATTTCCCTCTCGGGGGGACAGAAACAGAGGATAGCCCTGGCAAGAGCCCTCATTGCAGATCCTCAGGTACTCATTCTGGACGATGCCCTCTCGGCGGTAGATACAAAGACCGAAGAGTTTATCCTCTCCCGTTTTTTTAAAAAAAGAAAAGGACTAACGAATATTTTGATTTCCCATAGAGTGTCTACACTGATGAATGCCGACAGTATTATCGTGTTGGATAAGGGAAGGATAATTCAAAAGGGGCATCATGACGATTTGATACTCCAGGATGGGTTGTATCAGAAAATATATAAGCTTCAATCATTGGATAAATCATGAAAGTACCTGAAGAAAACGAAAAGGACATCGATTCTCGGATCATAAAAAAGCTCATGAAATTTACGGATAAATACAGGCATTGGTTTATTCTGGCCATTGCAGCACTCATTTTATCAACCGTTGCCGAATTAGCACTTCCTGTCATCCTGCAGCAGAGCATTGACAGGAATATCATGGCCCACTGGACCTGGATAAGCGCTGACCTGGAAGTGACAGAGAAACTAGTCGAAGGTCATGACAATTACAGAGACAAAGAAAACAGGGTCTTTATCCTGGAAAGTGAATTAAGGGGAATCAACAGCAGAGAAAGAACTCTTTATCAGGAACAGGGCATGATGGCCGACGAGAGCTGGTATGTATTTCAAGGAGATAGTGTTAAGGATCAGATCCTGGGGGAAATGAATCAAATCGTTTCTCTTGAAAAGGGAAAAACCGCCGTTCCTCATAGTATATTGAAGTCTCTGGATCAGGAAAATTATAAATCTATCAGAGCTCAGGATGTTATGGTACTCAAAAAAAGAGCCTGGCAATATTTTATGCTGTTGCTGGTTATTCTAGTGTTCACATTCCTTCAAATATTTTTAATGTCCTGGACCAGCCAGGGAGTTATGAAAGATATCCGGTCCACCATGCTCTCTCATATCATGAAACAATCATTGAGTTACCTGGGAGAAACACCCATCGGGTCACTGGTTTCCCGCATAACCAGTGATGTGGAAACCATTAATGAGTTCTTTACATCTGTGACCATCTCCATCCTGAAAGATATCGCCATTATGGCGGGAGTTCTTGTGACTCTCTTCTTCCTCAACCCCCTACTTGCATTGGTCACTCTATTGACCATACCACCTGTTTTGCTGGCATCCTTCATCTTCAGAAAGATGGCCCGCAGCGCATTCCGCAGACAAAGGCATTGGATTTCCAGAGTCAATAGTTTTTTGTCAGAACATGTCTCGGGGATGGAGGTGATCCAGATTTTCGGGCGGGAAAAAGAAACCCGTGATCAATTTGGTGAAGATAATGAAGAATTGCTCAAAGCCTCCATGTCGGAAATGTATATTTTTGCCGTCTTTAGACCACTGGTCGATCTGTTCAGTTCTGTCACTCTGGCAATTGTCATCTATGCGGGAGCCGCCATGCTGAACCGCCATATCCTCTCATTGGGAATTCTGATTGCTTTTATTGATCTGATACAGAAATTTTATAGACCTGTTATGGATATGAGTGAGAAATTTTCAATCATGCAGTCTGCCATGGCCGGAGGAGAGCGTGTCTTTTCACTGCTTGAAGAGAGTTACGAGATTTCTGATAAGGGAATAAATACCCCGGAAGAGAAAATCGAGGGAAAAATCGAATTCAAGAATGTTTGTTTTTCCTACAAGCCGGGAGAACCGGTGATCAGAGATCTCAGTTTTGTTGTACACCCTGGAGAAACCGTAGCCATTGTCGGATATACAGGGGCAGGAAAGACAACGATAGCCTCCCTGGCTACCCGTCTTTGGGATATCGACTCAGGAACCATTCTTTTAGACGAGACCCCCCTGGAAGACTACAGCCTGGCCTATCTCAGACAGTCGATTCAGGCGGTACAGCAGGATGTTTTTCTTTTTTCAGGAACAATAAAAGAAAACATTACCCTGGGCAGCCCGATCGATGATGCCACCCTGATGAAGGCTGCCGAAACCGTACAGGTTGACCGGTTCATAGACACTCTGGATAAGAAATATAATACAGAGCTTCAGGAACGGGGGAAAAATCTCTCTGGTGGACAGAAGCAACTCTTGTCTTTTGCAAGAGCCGTTGCCCATAATCCTGTTGTTTTGATCCTGGATGAAGCCACTGCCAATATTGATACTGAAACGGAAAAACTCATCCAGAAAGCCATGGATAATCTGCTCATCGGCAGAACCTCCCTGGTCATCGCCCATAGAATCAGCACCATCATGAAAGCCGACAGAATTCTTGTATTGTCTGAAGGCAGGCTGGTGGAATCAGGAAGTCATGAGGAACTGCTTACCCGGGAGGGATTGTATTATAACCTTTACAATTATCAGTATGCATCATCTGAAATGAATGGAATTTAGCAGCCTGTCGGACTTAATCATTATTGTTCTATTTTTGATCTTTTTCATCTCTTCTTCGTCACTCAATTGTCAAATATGCTCGATATTCTCCTCATTCGTTCCTAAAATAGAAGAAA
>NZ_JAQIBL010000278.1 GCF_027859075.1 Oceanispirochaeta sp.
GTTCCATAGAGATGTTATGACAGAGGGGGAACAGGGCAGAAGTTTGTTTGGCTCCGATCACACCGGCGATATTGGCAGTGGTCAGGACATCCCCTTTTTTAATCTGGTTGTCCTGAATCAGGGCCATCGTTTCGGGGGCACAGTAGATTTTACCCGTGGCGCTTGCGGTTCTGTGAATCACCGGCTTGGCAGACACATCCACCATCCGGGCCTGGCCCTTCTCGTCTATATGGGAAAGTTTCATTCTTTATCCTCCGATCTCCACCATGTTTCTGGTGGAACAGCTGCTGCCGCAGCGCGGTTTCTCGTGAATCGCTTCTACAAGAGCGGCTTTGATATTGTCAGGATCAATGATGATTTCCTGATCTGTGTGAAGGCATGGCTTGATCCGGCCGTTAGGCAGGAGGCGGATGCGGTTGCATTGTCCGCAGGGGGGAGGGCGTTGGTAGATGATCTCTTCATCCTGGAACTTATCTTCTGTCAGGGAGTATTCCCTGATCCTCTGCAGCTTGATACCTTTCCCGGTGCAGAAGGACTTCATTGCATCCATTTCTTCCTGAGATGTTTCGGCTGAAATCACCATATTCAGCTTTACCGGAAAATCTTCGGCCAGGGCCGCATCGATCCCTTTGAGGACCCTGTTGATATCTCCCCCCCGGGTCAGATGGGCATATCGATCAGGATTCAGTGAATCCAGGGAAATATTCAGACTCGAGAGGCCTGCTTCCTTCAGATCATGAGCATATTGATCCAGAAAGTGGCCGTTCGTGGTCATCCCCAGGAGCTTCAAACCTTCCAGGCTGGAGAGCATGGAAACAAGGCGTATGATGCCTTTTCTAACGAGAGGCTCTCCTACGGTCAGACGGATTTTTGTGAGTCCCAGGGCTATTGCCTCTTTCGCTATTTCAGTCATCTCTTCAAAGCTGAGACAATCCTGATGCTGCATTTTTTCAATCCCTTCTTCGGGCATGCAGTAGAGGCAGCGCAGGTTGAAGCGGTCTGTTACGGAGATTCTCAAATAGGAAATTTCACGATTATAAGAGTCTAACATGGACGGTCTCTCCTTCTATGACCTTTTCAACCCCCTGCTCCAGGATGATAAGACCGTCTGCTTCACTCATGGCATTGAGGTGAGAAGAACCGTTATAGGATACGGGGTAGATCCTTTCATCTTTGAATTGCACAGGCAGGAATTCCGAGCGGTCAGAGGTCTTCCTCTTGATCGTTTTACCCAGGACGGCCCGTAAAGAATAGGGTCTGTAATCAAGGCTGCAGTACTTGTATATCAGATGTTTGACAAACACTTCAAAGAGGATGTAGGTGGATACGGGATTGCCGGGCAGTCCGAAAACAAAGCAGGTCTCATTGCGACCGAACCAGATAGGACGTCCGGGCTTGATAGCGGCTTTATGAAAGTTCTTTTTGACCCCCAGTTTTTCCAGGGTTCCCGGTACAAAATCAAATTGGCCCATAGAGACGCCGCCGGAGAGAAGGAGTATATAATTCTCTTTGAGAGCCTTGCTGATGGTGTCGTAGAGGAGCCTTTCGTCGTCGATGGTGATTCCATAATACTGAGCCGGGCATCCCGCGGCTTCTGCCTGGGCCATCAGCTGGGGACCGTTGCTGTTGAAAATCTCTCCGACTTCCAGAATCTCTCCCGGCTCTGTGAGCTCTGATCCGGTGGTTATGATTCCGATACGGGGCATTTGAGCCACCTCAATTTCCGTCCGTCCCAGGGAGGCCAGGATGCCGATATCTCCGGGGGTTAGACGGCGGGGTTCCAGAACCCTCTCGCCTGTTTTGATGTTCTCGCCCTTGAAAATAATATTCTGGAGAGGTTCTTTGGTTTCCAAAAATACTGTCTTTTCATCTTGACGGGTGTATTCGATCCGTATGATCTTGCCGCAGCCTCTGGGAATCTTTGCTCCCGTCATAATGGCAGTACATTTTCCGGGTCTTAATGCTCTGGAGGCTATCTCTCCTGCAGCTATTGTTTCCGCCAGCTCCCAGGGGCCTTTTTCGTCTCCCCCGCGGACAGCCCAGCCGTCCATGGCCGCCTTATCAAAAGGGGGGGAGTCGATAGTGGAAATCACAGGATTGATCAGAATCCTTCCAACGGCATTTTTTAAAAGAACGGTTTCGCTTTTTACTGTCATATCCTGTGAATCCAGGATGGAAAATATATCTTTGATACCCAGCATTTTTTTATCCTTATAGTCGATTATTAGTATAACCTAAGCGAGGAAGGGTTGAATAGAACATTCACTTCATCACCGGGCCGTAATTTTAATAGGCTTAGAACTGTACTGCTTGTCCGGGTTTTCAGTATGATCCCGCAGTCCAGGGTCAGAGTAAAGCGGCCTTCCTTAAAGGGCACCATCGAGACCAGAATCCCCTTTAATTCATTGCTTTTCCCATCACCAACTGAATCTTTAGAAAGAGAAATATTTTCTGCCGGGATGACCATGGTGGAGTAATCCCCTTCACGGCTGGGGCAACGGAAACGGTGCCCTCCGGTTCTGAATTCGGAATACAGACCATCCAGATAAATGTATTCTCCCTTGAAAATGTTCTCGTCATGGCTGACGGGAGATCCCTGATACATATCTATAATAACATCAGAAGTCCGATAGGCAAATCCTTTATGATGGGAACAGAGGATAACAGTTATGCCGTCTCTTTTCAGGGAGATGATCAGTTTTTCAAGTTCACCCGAAGTCTTACTGTCAATGTTACCGTCGGGTTCATCCAGAAGCAGTACTTCCGGTGCGGCCATCAGCGCTCTGGCAATGGCAACGCGTTTTTTCTCTCCCCCCGACAAGTTTCTGGCTTTTCTTTTTTC
>NZ_JAQIBL010000279.1 GCF_027859075.1 Oceanispirochaeta sp.
TCAAAACCGTCAGTACCTATAGAGCCAGGCTGCTGCAGAAGATGAACCTGAAAAACAATTCACAGTTAATCTATTATGCGGTAAAACATAACCTCATATCCCAGAACTAAGAATCAGACACTCTGCGTAGGATGATTCCTACAGGGTTTTCCATTCCTCTCCTACATCCCAGCTTCGGGATCCCACCCTACAATAGTCACATAAAGACCGGTTCTGGTCTTTATGTGACTACTTAATTCATTCCCATCTGGGAAAAAAAAGGAGATTCTTATGAATAAAGGAAGAGCAACTTCCCTGGTACTGATGTTATTAATAATTTTATCATTCGGCCTCAACGCCGAGGGACAGAAGGATGCTGGAAACATTGCATACCCCAAGGGTATGTTTGATTTTGTTGCCCCCGGCGGAGCCGGAGGAGGATGGGATTTAACCATCAGAACAACTGCCAAGGCCTTAAAAGACACAGGACTGGTCAAGATACCAATGCCTGTCAGAAACAATCCCGGAGCCGGAGGATCTGTACACCTAGCCAGTCTTCAGGAAAAGAAAGACTCTGATAAAATCATCACCGTCTATTCTGCACCCCTTCTCCTGACAAACCTCAATGGAACAACCGAACTGGGTCACAAAGACGTGACTCCACTGGCCCGTTTGATTGCAGATTATGCCGTCTTTGTTGTGGCAGCAGATTCTCCCTACCAATCCTTGAACGATGTTATGGATGCCCTGAAAAAGAATCCTAAAAGCGTCAAAGTCGGTGGTGTTTCCTCTGTCGGCTCAATGGATCATGTCCAGTTTCTGATCATGGCCAAGGCCGCAGGAATCAGCGCTCTGAATCAGATTGACTATATCAGCTTTGACGACTCCGCCACCGCACAGGTTCTGGGTGGACACATTGACCTCTTCTCCACCGGACTGTCCGAAGTTATGGGACTCATCGAAAGCGGTGACCTGAGAGCCCTGGCACAGACTTCAGACCACCGTGTGGGTGAGGGTGTTGTAGCCGATATCCCCAGCTGTATTGAGCAGGGAATTGACGCCACATTCGTCAACTGGCGGGGTCTCTTCGGTGCTCCCGAAATGCCCGATTACGCCGTAAACTTCTGGAGAGAGACACTGGCGAAACTGGTGGTAACTCCCGAGTGGGATGCAGCCAGAGAACTCAACGGATGGGACGATGCCTATCAGGATGCTCCCGAGTTCGAAGCCTTCCTTGGACAGGACTATGAAAACTACAAATCAATCCTGACCGATATCGGAATGATCAAATAATTTCTTAAAGGACAGCCCAGGCTTCCGGACAATCCCCCTGGATTGAAACCCGGAAGCTTTGAAGGCTGTGCCGATTGGAGGAAACCGTGAGTTTATCTGTTTTACCATCCCTGCTTTTTTTTGTGCTGGGTCTGGTGTATACGACGGCCACCGTCATGCTGCCCGATGCTTCCATAGGCCGGGCATATGAGCCGAAAATTTTCCCTTTTATGCTGGGATTCATTCTTCTTGTACTGTCCCTCGGTCTGATTGCCCGAGAACTGAAAGAAGTCCGTGGAAAGAATGAAAAAGAGTCGGCCCCACCCTTTTATAAAGAATCCGGTTTCAATAAAATCCTGATGACCTGTGTATTTGCCGTGCTGTATGCCCTGATTTTTAACAAGGCCGGCTATGTCATCAGTACCATTATTTTTCTGGAACTGGAACTGATTTTATTCAATGGAAAAGAAAACTGGAAAGTGAATACGGCTGTGGCTCTGGTCTTCAGTCTGTTTATCTATATTATATTTTCAAAAGTCCTGGGTGTTTTCCTTCCCTTAACACCCGGACTATGGATCTGAGGAGCAATCGATGGATACATTAGGATTTTTGCTGGACGGATTCATGGTAGCCCTGACCCCTGCTAATCTCATGTGGGTCACCATAGGCGGTCTTCTGGGAACCATCATCGGCATGCTTCCCGGACTGGGCCCGGCCACGGGTGTGGCCGTTCTTCTGCCGCTGACATTTTCCATGGGCCCTACCGCCGCACTCATCACCATGGGCGGTGTTTATTACGGAGCCATGTTCGGAGGCTCAAGGGCATCCATACTGATCAACACCCCCGGGGATGGTGCGGCGGTTGCCGCGACATTTGACGGCTACCCCATGACACAACAGGGGCGGGCAGAATCGGCTCTTGCCATCTCGGCGATATCCTCCTTTTTCGGTGGTATATTTGCGACCGTCTGTATGGTGGCCATCGCCATCCCTGTTGCCAGATTCGCTCTTAAATTCGGCCCGGCGGAATACTTTATGCTCTTCCTGTTTGCCCTGTCTGCAACGGCAGCCATGTCAGAAGGCAACCGTCTCAAAGGTTTTATAGCAACGATTTTTGGACTGATGATCGCTACCATTGGTATTGACGGCCAGTCCGGCGTCATCCGATTTTCCATGGGCATCCTGGAGCTGCAGAGCGGCATCGACTTCCTCATCATCATCATCGCCGTCTATGCTCTGGGAGAGGTGTTCAAAAGCTTCAAGAATATCGATTCGGGGAAAGCCAAGGTTCAGACGAACTTTGGAAAGATCTGGATCAGCATGGAAGACTGGAAACGTTCTGTATGGCCGATCCTGAGAAGTGCCCCCCTCGGATTCTTCGTGGGTGCCCTCCCGGGAGCCGGAGGAACCATGGCCTCTCTCATGGCTTACAACAACGAAAAGCAGTTATCCAAACATCCTGAGGAATTCGGAGAGGGGGCCATAGAGGGCCTTGCAGCTCCCGAGTCGGCCAATAATGCGGCCTCTGTAGGAGCCATGATCCCCATGCTGACCCTGGGAATCCCCGGTTCGGGAACCACCGCCGTCATGATGGGAGCCCTTCTCCTTCTGGGTCAGCAGCCCGGGCCGATGCTCTTTCAGCAGCAGCCCCTGATTGTCTGGGGTCTCATTGCCAGTATGTTCATCGGAAACATCATCCTGGCGGTCATAAACATTCCATTGGCGGGTGTTCTGGTTCGTGTCCTGTCCGTTCCTCCCAAGATCCTCTACCCCATTGTACTGGGTCTGTCTTTTGTGGGAGCCTATGCCATCAGCTACAGTGTCATGGATTTTTACATACTGGTCATTTTCGGACTGGTGGGATATTTCATGAGTAAGGCAAAATTCCCGACAACACCTATGATCCTGGCGGTCATCGTCGGGAACAATATGGAGCAGTCTTTCCGAAGAGCCTATAAGATTGCAGACGGAGACGTGGGCATCTTCTTTGGCTCTCCCATCTGCCTGATCCTGTTCACATTAACCATCATTTCCATCTTCTACCCCCTGCTCAGAGGGTATTTCATCAAGAGAAAGGCTGGAAAAGCCTGATCCTTTTCTCCGGCCCGGAGCATGCTTCCTTGATCAACTCCATTTCCGGGCCGGATTTATAATGAATATGTAATGGTTGAAACAGAGGGTTGCTGATGGAAAGTTCCATCAGACTGGCCATCAGACCGATTGAAATATTATAAACAATTGTCAAAATAAAAAGAAGCCAGTCCATCTGACGTCCAGCTACCATAATGGCAATCATATTACTGGCAATGGCCCTATAAAAAATCCAAAAACATTCACCGTAATCAGGATACGGGGCACCTTGCCCATCGCCGTCTTAATGCTTTCCCGAAGGTCTTCACTAATTTGATGACAAATCAGAAAATTATCAGATAGAACAACATCATGACTAAATTTAATGGAATCCTCATTTTACTTTTCCTATACTCATTATCAGGGAGTTTAAGATGAAACAAAAAAGAATTCATATATTATTAATCCTGTCCCTATTGAGCACAGCTCTGTTTGCCACAGGCAAACAGGAAACAATAGATGCTCCGGATATGGTTAAAGGACCGATTCTGGTCGCTTCAAAAATAGATACAGAAGGTGCCCTGCTGGGCAATATCATCCGTCTCGTATTGGAAAACGGCGGATTTGAAGTAGTGGATAAGATTTCATTCGGTCCCACCGACGTGGTCCGCCGGGCCATCATCAGCGGAGAGATTGACATATATCCAGACTATACGGGAAACGGAGCCTTCTTTTTTAATCAGAGTGATTCGGAGCTCTGGAAGGATCGGCAGAAAGGATTTGAACAGGTCAAAAAGCTGGACTTTGAAACAAACAAACTGGTCTGGCTGACTCCGGCACCGGCCAACAATACCTGGGCTATCTGTGTCCGACAGGACCTTGCCGAATCGGAAGGGCTGAAAAGTCTGGAAGATCTGGCGGCCTATGTGAACAGAGGGGGCGAGCTGAAACTGGCAGGATCCGAAGAATTTGCCTCACGTCCGGATTCTCTGCCGGCCTTTGAAAAGGCTTACGGTTTCAAGCTGGAGAATAAGCAGCTCCTGATACTGGCGGGTGGAAACACCTCACAAACAGAACAGGCGGCAGCACGGAAGACAGAGGGAGTCAATGCGGCCATGGCTTATGGAACAGACGGCCAGCTGGCGGCTTTGGGGCTGGTGGTTCTGGAAGATTCCCTGGGAGTACAACCTGTGTATGAACCGGCCCCCATCATCAGGTCTGAAGTTTATATAAAGTATCCTGAGATTGAAAATCTTTTGAAAAATGTGTTTGAATCTCTGGACCTTGTCACCCTGCAGACTCTGAACTCAAGCATAGCAGTGGAAGGAAGGAATGCTGCGGATGTGGCCGAAGAATATCTGAAAGAGAACGGGTTCATAGACTAAAAAGAATGTCTGAAGAACTAAAACCTGATTCTGGAAAAGCGGCGGCTCCGGGAATAATCACCGGGGTTGCCGCGGTTTTTTTTAACTTCATCGTCCTCAAAGAAAACCGGGTGGTTGAAGGCACAGGGCATAGGCTCTTTCAGTCTACTTCCCCCTGGCTTTGGGGGCTCATCCTCCTCCTGTTATTAATAGTATTTCTCATGTGCAGACTGAAAAACCTATCCGGGACACTCATGGACAGAACCCTCAAAGGGGCAGGTATAGTTCTTATGGGGCTGACACTGCTCGCCCTGTCCCAATGGGGGATTATTTACCCGATAGATCAGTATCCCTATGGCCGCATCAGTCCTTCAACAGGAGCCTGGCTCCTTTTGTTATCCTCTTATCTTTTAATCAATGCAGGGGGGGGTACAGGACAATCCCGGGGAGAAAAACTGCTGCACATTCTTCCCTGGATTCTAATATCCTTCTTTGTTTTCAGTGGCAGCCTGTCGGATCTGGGTATTTTCAAAGAATTTGAAAATGAGAAACGCCGCTTTCGGACAGAACTGGGCGGGCACCTCTACATCACCCTGCGCTCTGTCAGTCAGGCGGTAATCATCGGGATTCCTATGGGGATACTGGCCTGGAAGAACAAAAAAACAACTGCCTCCATTTTCGGAGTGATCAACTCACTCCAGACTATCCCCTCTCTGGCCCTCTTTGGATTGTTGATTCCGCCCCTGGCCTGGTTGTCCTTCCGTTATCCCGCTCTCAGGGAGATGGGGTTTAAAGGTGTCGGCCAGACACCCGCCATAATCGCCCTCACCCTTTACGCTCTCCTGCCCATTGTCCGGAATACCTATACCAGCTTGAGCGTGATTGAAGACCGCCTTCTTGATGCCGGCCGAGGCATGGGGATGACTCCAGGGCAGCTGTTTTTCAGGATTGAGCTGCCCATCGGCCTGCCCGTCATACTCAGCGGAATCAGGGTAGCCATGGTGCAGACGACCGGAAATGCCACAGTAGCAGCCCTTATCGGGGCCGGCGGCCTGGGTTTTTTTGTGTTTCGCGGCCTGGAGCAGGCGGCCCCCGATCTGATTCTAATGGGAGTGATTCCCATCATGCTCCTGGTGATTGTTCTGGACAAACTGATGGGCCTGCTCGTTAAACTATTCACACCAAAAGGCCTGGAGACACTCTATGATTCAATTTGAAAACGTCAGCAAATGGTACGGGTCTCACAAGGCGCTGGACCGTATCGATATGAAGCTTCCCCAGGGCAAGACCAGCATACTCCTGGGACCGTCAGGCTGCGGAAAGTCAACCACCCTCCGCTTGATCAACAAGCTGATCATTCCTGAGGAAGGAACCATCCGTATTGACGGTCAGGATATCAGGGAGATGAATAGTGAAGGACTCAGGAGGAGCATGGGTTATGTGATTCAAAGCATTGCCCTGTTGCCCCATATGACTGTAGAAGAAAATATTTCCCTTGTCCCGGACCTGCTGAAATGGACGATGCAGAAAAAGGAAAACCGAACCCTGGAACTGCTGGACATGATTGGACTGGAACCCGGGCGGTACAGGAACAAGTTTCCTTTTCAGCTTTCAGGGGGAGAGGCACAAAGGATCGGTGTGGCCAGAGCCCTGGCGGCAGACCCGCCCTTTCTATTAATGGACGAACCTTTCGGGGCAGTGGACCCCCTCAACAGAGAATCCCTGCAGAATGAATTCATCTCCATTCAGAGGAAGCTGAAAAAAACAGTTGTCTTTGTCACCCATGACCTGGAAGAAGCAGTCCGTCTGGGCGATCATATTACAGTTCTCAAGGAAGGCGTCATTCAACAGACCGGCAGTCCTGCAGAGATTCTGGGACATCCCCGCAATGATTTCATTAAGGAATTTGTCGGCTCCGATCGTATCCTGAAACTTCTCAATTACTATCTTGCTGAAAATTTCATGACTAAAGAGGGATGGGAGAACAATCCGCCCCTGTCCACTCCCTTCCTGTCCGGCACCGACAGCCTTAAAACAGCCCTCTCTCTTATGCTTGAAACCGGACTGGACAGGCTTCCTGTAGAAAACAAAGAATCTGGTTCCCGGGGATACCTGGATCGAAAGACGATTGAAGCCCTGGGAATTCAGGAAGAAGAAAAACCATGAAGAGTAAATTCCAGAAGACAGCATTAATCCTGATAGGAGTATTTTTTCTCCTTTTTATCTTCCTCCCGGATTTTGCCTTGTCCCTACTGAGAATACTCTTCCCCTCCGAGCCCGACAGGTTATACAGCCGGTCTTCTCTCTCCCGTCTCCTCTTAGAGCATATTTTTGTGGTGATTGTCTCTGAGTCTCTGGCCATCCTTCTGGGGACGGGCCTCGGGATTTTTGTGACCCGTCCCCGGGGAAAAGCCTACCTTCCACTGGTTCAATCTCTGGCATCCATGGTTCAGACATTTCCACCTACTGCCGTCCTGGCCCTGGCGATTCCACTGGCGGGATACGGATTTAAACCGGTGATTATCGCTCTCTTTCTATACAGCTCCTTCCCCATTATCAGCAACACCGTGAGCGGTCTGGGGAGTGTACCGAAAGATCTCATTGATGCCTCCAGAGGACTGGGGATGAAGGAAGGGCAGATTCTGATCAGAACAGAAATCCCCCTGGCTGCAGCGGTGATTCTGGCGGGGATTAGAACCAGTACAATCATCAACATAGGGACAGCCACTATCGGGGCAGTGGCCGGAGCCGGAGGACTGGGCAATGTCCTGATGGCAGGACTGATACACAACAATGGTGCCTATATATTCACTGGAGCCCTCTGTGCCGCTCTTCTGGCTTTCTTTGCAGACAGGGCTTTTGCCGGAGTAGATAGAAGACTTAAAAGAAAAGTGGCTTAAAAAGCCTACTTTCGGCGGATTCAACCAATATCTCTTCATTATGCTCTCTGAGACCCTTTTATCCTTGAGAGAGGTCATTTTGGTATACTTATTGCACCTATAGTATTCAAGAAAGAAAGAAATGAATTAAGCCTGGAGGAAAAATATGGAAATTCACAGATCTCACAATGGTCTCTTTTTAGGAGTATGTGATGGTTTGGCAGAATCCCTGGGGATTCCAGCCAAATATTTTAGATTACTCTTCATCATTACAGCCTTGCTCTTTCGGACATGGTTTGTCCTGGCTTTCTATCTACTGGCCGCCCTGCTCATGCCTGTCGAAAACAATGAAGAATGGAAAATCCAGGAGAACTTTGAGTCCCTCAGTCGTGATGCAAAACTGAAGGCTCAGGAAGAATATCAGGAATTGATGGAGACAATCCGAAAGAACAGAAAGGGAGAGAAAACCAGAGGAACCGAATAGTCCCTGGAATTCCAGCAATGCTGTTCCCATTGAAGGTGGATATGGTATATTTAAAAAACCATGATCACCCCTTCAAGCAAGAAAGAAAAGAAACAGGCAGAAGCAATATGAGGCTCCTCTTGTTTCTGTCTCTGTTCTCTTTATTTCTCTCCTGTTCTTCCCTGGGGGGAAGCTCATACACAGAGAGATTAAACAGATCGAAACAAGACAGAATCAGCTCTCTCATGGCGGATCTTTCTCCCCGGGAAGGGAAGCTGTTCTTTTTCAGCGCTGTCACAAGAGAACAATACAGGGACAGAGAACTTGAAAGCTGCCGGCAGGAAGCGGCAGCTCAGCTTTCACGGTACAACGCCATCAACGGCGTCAGTTATGTCCAGACAGAAAATAGAAACAATAATACCAAGTTCTGGGAAGCCGGTGATATTGCCTACAATAGCGACCTGGCCTCATCCCTGGAAGAGTCACTTGTTCTGGAAGAAAAAATACAGACAGAAGAAGGGACATGCGCCCTCTTTTCCTATACCCCTGACCAAATCCCGGACTTTATATTCACAGCCTCCAGGGACATATCAAAGCAGCCGGATTGGACCCTCCAGGCACTGAAGCTGAAGGGCTTTCAGAGTGCTGTCGGCTTCACCGGTCCGAGACGGTATCTGGAACGGACCATACAGCAGGCTGACAAAAATGCTCTGGCGACTCTTCTGGAACAGCGCTCCGGATCACTGGAAACCACACAGAGAGACTGGCAGACCGGTAGAGCCTCCTGGTCAGGAAGTATCATCACAACCAGGGCCTCAGGAACCATCCGGCAGGCCTATATTATCTCCCGATGGCAGGATAAAAAGGGAAATATGTATTCTCTTGTTCTCTGCCCCCTGATAGACCCTGGAAAATGGATGACAAGGCCGTAAAATGAGACAGAGACAACAACTCTTATCTGCCCTCCTGAACCTGAAAAGAGGTAACCGCCTGGCTCTGGTGGGAGGCGGAGGAAAGACCAGTATCCTCTATACTCTGGCCGGGGAGAACCTCCTGGGCCTGGGCCTGTATACAACAACCACAAAGATGTTTGATCCAACAATGGAAAACCACCCCTTCCATCGCCTGCTGACGGACTGGCAGGGAGAGGACTGCCCGGTGCCTGAATCTGAGGCTGAAAGCTGTTTTGTGGCAGCAGGAAGGATCCCCGGTGACAATCCCAAAGTACAGGGCTTGTCAAACAAGAGGATTGAGAGCTGGAAAAGTCTGGAAGTCTGGCCTATTCTGGTTATCGAGGCGGATGGCGCCGCAGGCAGACCGGTCAAGGCTCCCCGGGAGGGAGAACCGGTTATTCCCGGATCAGTAAACAGAGTCCTGGGGTGTATCGGTCTGGATGCTCTGGGAAAAAAAATAGAATCCCCCTGGGTACATTGTTCTGATCTGTTCCAAAAACGATTCTGCAGGAGGGAGCAGAAACGGGTTGACCCGGAGTGCCTTCTGGAGCTGATAAGACATCCCGAGGGACTTTTTCAGAATGCTCCCAAAGGAGCGGAAAAGACTGTGGTTTTTAATAAAACAGACTGTCTGGATTCCAGATATGAAATAGACCTGCTGTTAGACAGATTCAGACAGGAGATCCCCTCGATAAATTTCCTGGGGGTATCACTAAAATTAAATTTATTCAGGACCTGATCATTCGACTGTTCTTATGCCTGGATATCCGGAAGAATCGGAGCAAGGAGCCCCAATGTCCTTATTTACCAAAGCCGCAGAGCTTGAAAAACAGAACAGGTCATTCGCGCTGATCACCATCACAGCCAGTGAGGGTTCAGCACCCAGGAACTCGGGACGGATGATCCTCCTGAATGACGGATCAATATTGGGGACCATCGGCGGCGGTCCCGCAGAAAAGCTCGTGATAGAGGAAGGCTTGAAATGCCTGAAAGCCGGAGTTTCCCGTTCGGTCAGCTACAAACTGGACAGCGGTACATCATCCCGGAGCATCAACATGGTCTGTGGGGGTAACATGGAGTTCTTTATCGAAGTCTTTCTGCCCCGGCCTGCCCTGTTCCTTGCCGGTGGCGGCCATGTCAATCTGGCTCTGGCAGAGCTGGCGGAGAAGCTGGACTACCCCTATGTGGTTGCCGACAGCCGTCCGGAGATAGCCTCCAGAGAGCGATTCCCCAGGGCCCTGGATCATATTTGTGAGCCCGACTCGTCTGCCCTGTTCAGCGAAGCTCTTGCAAGGGGCTTGATCGACAGTGGTACCTCCCTGATCATAGCCACCCACAATCATGATGAAACGGCCCTGGCCGCGGCACTCCGGACAGAGAGCTCCTACATCGGAATGCTCGGAAGCAAGCGGAAGGTCCGCCTGTTCCTGAACAAGATGAGTGAGGCCGGATTCTCAGACAAGGATCTGGAACGAGTATATTCTCCCATAGGCCTGGATCTGGGAGCCGAAACACCTCATGAAATTGCCATCAGTATCCTGGCGGAAATCATGATGCTCCGCACTGGGAGCAGCGGAAAATCTATGACTCTTCTCCCCAAAGCATTTCCCCCTGAAGGGGCACCCCTCATCATTGTCCGAGGAGCAGGAGACATTGCCAGCGGCGTCATCTGTCGTCTCCACAACAGTGGCTTCCGGGTGGCCGCCCTTGAGACAAACCAGCCAACAGTGATCCGCCGGACTGTTTCCTTTGCTGATGCCCTCCGTTTTGAAACAGCCCTGGTAGAAGGGATACAAGCCGTCAAAACGGCAAACGAGAATGAGATCAGCCGGGCATTTTCAGAAAAGAAGATTCCCATCCTTGCCGACCCGCAGGGGCTTTGGATTGAAAAACTCAAGCCCCTTTGCGTAGTGGATGCCATCCTGGCCAAGAAGAATCTGGGAACCCGGATGGATATGGCCGCCGTTGTTATCGGCCTTGGTCCTGGATTCACCGCTGGCGAGGATGTTCATGCAGTGATCGAAACCAACCGGGGGCATAGCCTGGGTCAGGTCATTCTCAAAGGGCAGGCTCTCAAGGACACGGGAATACCCGGCACCATTGGCGGCTACTCGTCTGAACGGGTTATTCGAGCTCCGGCTTCAGGGATCATCGAAGTGATCCGGGATATTGAGAGCCTTGTGAAGAAGGGCGAGGTTCTTGCCAGGATTGGAAAGACTGAAGTCCTCTCACCCCTGGATGGTGTGGTCAGAGGCATGATTGCTCCGGGCACCCTGGTGAAAGAAGGTCTGAAGATGGCCGATGTTGACCCCAGGGGTGAAACCACCTACTGCCATCAGGTCTCAGACAAGGCCCGGGCTATAGCCGGAGGAGTACTGGAAGCACTGCTCCAGCTGACTCCCCGACTCCTGACAGGAAGGCAGAATTGATTTATCTTGATAATGCCGCCACCAGCTGGCCCAAGCCGCCGGGACTGGCCGAGGCGATGAGCCGGGCTATCGAGGCACCTCTGGGAAATCCAGGGCGGAGCTCCCATGCTGCCGGGATCAGCGCCGACAGGATTCTTTTTGAACTGAGGGAAACCATGGCAGAGATATTTGCAATGAAGGACAGCAGCTCTCTCATCTTCAACTCGGGAGCAACAGAATCGCTAAATACAGTGCTCTCGGGATTCCTGAAGCCGGGACAGAAGGTCCTGACCAGCTCCATGGAACATAACAGCGTGATGCGCCCCCTCCTTCATCTTCAGAGAGAGAGGAACCTGAGTCTGAGACGTTTCCCCTCAGATCCTGACAGCGGATTCCCCGACATGAAGTCCTTTGAAAAGGAAATGGATCAGAGGCCGGATCTTCTGGTGGTCACGGCGGCCTCCAATGTGAACGGAGTGATCTTTCCCCTGGAAGAGATGGCGTATCTTGCCGGGAAGAAGGGTGTTCCTCTGTGTGTCGATGCCGCTCAGGGTGGTGGAGAAATTCCTCTATACCCGGAAAAATGGGGAATCGACTTCCTCTGTTTTGCCGGGCATAAGGGCCTTCTAGGCCCTTCCGGTACAGGGGGATTCACCATCCGGGACCCGGAGCGCCTCATGCCTCTCATCCTGGGCGGCACGGGCAGCCGCTCCAGAGAGGAAGAACAGCCTGACATGATGCCTGATAAGTTCGAAAGCGGAACCCCCAATATCCCTGGCCTGGCTGGTCTGCTCCACAGTCTCAATTTCATCATTGATTCCGAGTCTCTTCATTTAGAGGCAAAAAACAGAACAAAGCGATTCGTCGAGGAACTCAGTGAACTGGAGGGTATCCGTATTGTTGGTAGGCCATCCGCGAGAGGCTCCGGAGGGAAGACTCCGGAAGAAAGTCCTTCTTACTTGAGAGTGATCTCCCTCCTTCCAGTAATCGGCACACTGACAGAGCTGACCGCCTTTATAAACAGTAAAAACATGGCGGTACGCTCGGGGCTGCAATGCTCACCCTCGGCCCACAAGACCCTGAAAACCTTTGATGCCGGAGGCACTCTGCGCCTCTCTCCCGGCCTCTTTACGACAGACGGGGAACTGAATGAATTTATGACAACCTTGAAGGAGTACATATGGCAAACCCGGAAAAATTAAGCGGGTATTCCCGATTTTCAGGATGTGGAGCCAAACTGGGGCCTGCTCTGCTGGATAAGGCACTCTGTGGACTGACTCAACCCCGCAGGCCCGAGGTCCTGGCAGATTTTTCCGGCAGCGAAGACGCCGGAGTCTACCGCATCAGCGATGATATCGCCCTTGTTCAGACCATTGATTTTTTTCCCCCCATCGTAGATGACTCCCGTCTCTTCGGTGAAATCGCCGCCGCCAATGCCCTGTCGGATATTTATGCCATGGGGGGCCGGCCGGTGAGTGCGGTGAATGTGCTGTGCTATCCCGATGAAGACCTTCCTCTGGAGTACCTGAAGAATATCATGGAAGGAGCGCTATCCAAGCTGATCGAAGCGGAAACCGCCCTATTGGGGGGTCACAGCGTCAGCGACAGGGAGCTCAAATTCGGGTTTTCCGTGAATGGCCTGATTCATCCGGATAAGATCATCCGGAACAATACTCTCAGAAACAAGGATATTCTCATCTTGACCAAGCCTCTGGGTACAGGGACGATCAACACGGCGATGAAGGCAGAGATGGCCTCTCCACAATCGGTCAAAGCCTCGGGACAGAGCATGAGAATGCTGAACAAAAAAGCCTCTGAGTTGATGAAGCAGTACAATGTTTCCGCCTGTACGGATGTGACAGGCTTCGGTCTGGCCGGTCATGCCGCCGAGATGGCAATGGGCAGCGGGATGGATCTGCACTTCTTTATTCACGAACTGCCCCTCCTCCCGGAAGTCATGGATTATTTAAGTATGGGCCTGGTCCCGGAAGGAACCTACCGGAACAGGGAGTTCCGTCTGTCCCGGATCAAAAATCCGGAAGCCGTATCCCCGGAGGTCATGGACCTCATCTTTGATCCTCAAACCTCGGGAGGACTGCTGATCGCTCTTCCCGGGAAGGATGGACTGCCCTTTCTGGAGGAATGCCGAAAATGCGGTATGGAGGCCTCAATCGTAGGAAGAGCGGAAGAAGGAACAGAAAGGTTAGTATTGAATGCATGAGTTTTTGTTCACCTTTCAATCGACCCACCAGGCGTTAAAGGGTGAAAAATATCTAAAGAGTTTAAAGCATAGGATAAAATTGATTCCCACTCCCTTTGAAATATTCGCCGAGTGCGGTTTCAGTCTGGAAGTGCATCTGGAAGAGGAAAAATGGGAAGAAATCAGTAAAGATCCAAAATGGAGCTTTGCCGAATGTTATCTGATACTGCAGGAAAACGGAGGGAAGAGACATTATGAAAGAGTATAAACTGGACGCCAGGGGACTGGACTGCCCGAAGCCTCTCCTGAGAACAAAACAAGTCATAAGCGACCAGAAATTTGACAGACTGACTGTCCTGGTCGGCAATGAACCTGCCAGAGAGAATATCATGCGCTTCCTCAAACATATGAAATTTCAGGATATCCACTGGGAAACAACCGGCGTGGAAGGAGAGTTCTCCATCAGCTCTGTCCCGGGATTGGCTAACCAGGAAAATTCTGTTCCGGAAACAGAAAAAGCAGAAATACCGCCCATCATCCCGGCAACTGGAGGTGGAAATACGGTTCTCATAGCAAGCGAAAGAATCGGCATGGGGAAAAAAGATTTGGGAGGCCTCCTGATGAAGGGTTATATCTACACCCTCACCCAGATAGAGATTCCTCCGGCTTACCTGATTTTTATGAATACAGGAGTCAATCTGACCCTCGATGATTCAGAGAGCCTGGAAGACCTGAGAGTCCTGGAAGGCCGGGGAGTCTCCCTCCTTGTCTGCGGCACATGCCTTGACTACTTGAATGCGGGAGACAGGTTACAGATCGGGCAGATTTCAAACATGTACGAGATTGCCGAGAGATTACACAGCAACACAGGAGTCCTTACGTTTACGTAAACCCATGAAAATACTACACACATCAGATTGGCACCTTGGGAAAAAACTGGGGAACTGGTCCCGATTGGAAGAACAAAAAGAAATTCTGGATGAAATCCTTGAAATATGCAGGGAAGAAAAACCGGACCTGATCCTCCTCTCCGGGGATCTTTATGACAGCTGGAATCCTCCCCATGAAGCCATAGAGCTGCTCTATCAGAGCCTTCACAGGATGACAGAGGGAGGCAAACGGATTCTCATCGCCCTGGCAGGGAATCATGATGCCCCCGAACATATAGAAGCTCCGGATGTACTGGCCCGGGAGTGCGGTATCTTCTTTATGGGATATCCCGAGAGTCAACCCGACGACATTCTCTTTGACTCGGGGCTGAGTGTTCGGTTTCCCGATCCGGGTATGATCATCCTGGAGGGGATGAAAGGGATAAAGGAAACGGTGAGAATCATCTGTACTCCCTATGCCAGCGAACCCCGGATGCGACACTATCTGGATGTGGAAGACAAGGAAGAAGCCCTGAGAAATGTGCTGACAAGACACTGGCAATCTCTGGCTGAAAAGTACTTTGATTCCAAAGGAATCAACCTGATGGCGGCTCATCTCTTTATGGGAAATTCTTCTGAACTGCTGACCGAGGAAGAACCGGAAGGAGAGAAATCAATTCTTCATCCCGGAGGCCTGGAACAGATCTTTAGTGAATCCTTGCCCCAAAACTGTCAGTATATGGCCCTGGGACACCTTCACAGGGGCTTTCCCATTTCAACAAGTCCCGTTCCGGCGGTGTATTCCGGCAGCCCGGGAGCCTACAGCCTGAGTGAAAAATCAGAGGACAAGTCGGTGGTTCTCATCGATGTCCAGCCGGGGAAAAAAGCAAAGTTCCACTTTCGTTCCCTGAAGAGCCCCTGGCCCCTCTATAGGAAGACTTTTACCTCAACAGAAGAAGCAGTAGACTGGCTCAAAGGGCATCCCTCGGGTTATGTGGAAATCACAATGAAAACCGAAGCCTACCTTTCGGGCACGGAGAAACAGAAAATTCTTCAGAGTCATGATCGGATTCTGGCCATCATCCCCGAACTGATATCCCGGGGAAAAGAAAGAGTTTCTGGCCCCATCAATTTTTCCGGAAAATCCATCCGGGAGGTATTCGGTGAGTATTACCGCAGCAGCAACCAGAACAGCCTCCCGGGAGAAGAGCTGATGACCTTGCTGGATGAAATTCTCAGCGGGAGGGATGAATGATTCCTCTTAAACTGACAATGGAAGGAGTCAACTCCTACAGAACCCGGCAGATCATAGATTTTCAGACCCTCAGCGAGGCAGGGATTTTTGGAGTCTTCGGTGCCGTGGGCAGTGGTAAATCGGCGGTACTGGAATCCATGACCTACGCCCTGTACGGCCAGATTGAACGACTCAATGACAAGGAGCAGAGGGGCTATAACATCATGAACCTCCAATCCTCCTCCCTGTTTATTGATTTTGAGTTCAGCCATAAAAAAGAGGACTACCGCTTTACCGTCTCTGCGAAAAGGAACAAGAAGGATTTTTCAAAGATCCAGAGTCCCGAACGGTCGGGGTATATCAGAAAATCGGGGGAGTGGGTGCCTCTTCCCGATGAGGGCATGAGAGGCGGTATTTCGGCTGAATCCGTTATGGGCCTCAGTTATGAGCACTTTAGAAAGACCGTCATTATTCCCCAGGGTAAATTCCAGGAATTCATAATGCTCCCTCCTGCCCAGAGGACGGCCATGATTGAGACCCTCTTCGGCCTGGAGCGTTTCAACCTGTCCTCCCGGACCAATATCCTGCTGGCCCGGAGCAGAGAAGAGTGCTCTTTTCTGGAAGGAAAACTGGATGACCTGCAGAATCTGACCGGGGAGAACCTGGAGGCTCTTGAGACCGAGCTGTCTCTCCTGGAGAAGGCCCTCACCCTCAAGTCGAAGGATAGAATAATTCGGTCTGACCGCCTGAAAAAGCTGGAAGAAATCCTCCAGATCAAACAGGAGCAGGCAAAGATAGAGGTCGAGCTCCAGAAACTGGAATCCCGGAAAGAAGAGATCCGGAAGAGGGAAGAGGACCTGAACCGGTTCCGCCGTCTGGACCGTATCTTCTCGCAGGATCTGAAATCCAAAGAGGAGTTGATCCGTCAGAAAGGAGAGATTTTCCGACAGAAGGAAGAGCTGGAATCACGAATATCCTCTGCCGAAATAAAGATGAAGAAGCAGGAAGCCTACTGGCTCAGGTTAGAGGGAGATCAGGAAAACTATGCCGACCTCAGCCGGAACCGGGACTCTCTGGAAGCGGCAGAAGAGATAAAAAACAAACGAAAGCTTCTGGAAAAAACCGCCGGACAGCTGAAAGAGCTGGAGAATCTTCTCATTATCCTGAAAAAAGATCACCAGAAAAAGATCCAAAGACTGGAAGAACAGGATCGGATGATCACAGATCTGGAAGGTCAACTTGAAGAGGCCGAAGAGCTCAAGCCTCTGGAAGAGTGGTATGGCCGTTCAAAAAGACTGAATGAGAAACTGACGGAACTGAAAGACAGCATCCGGGAACTGCAGGAAGATTCAGCAGAATACCGGAACGCCCTGAGGAAAGAGTTCCCGGATTGGAAAACCCTGCCGGGAGGCCCGATCGACACGATCAGGAAGGACCTGATGCACCGCATCCAGAAAGAAGCCGAAGAGCTTGACCATCGACAGACTCATATGGAAGAGCAAAACAGGACAAAAGACCAGGCCCGGCTTCTATCAGATCTGGCAGAGGCCCTGGAGGACGGAATGCCCTGCCCTCTCTGCGGTGCCCTTCACCACCCGGATGTCATTTCTGCCGGAAAGGAGTGTTCTTACACAGAAGAAGAGACGGCCCTGAAGGCCTTGAAGAAAAAACATCAATCCAGGAAAGAGAGAGTTCAGGAGATTCTGACCCGCCTTGAATACCTGGAATCTGCTGAGATCAAGGCAACAGCACTCCTCAAGGGGCATCTGCAGGACCTTGAAGGTCTGTACATCAAATTCAAAATGAATAGTTATGATCCGGTGAATAATGAAAGTT
>NZ_JAQIBL010000280.1 GCF_027859075.1 Oceanispirochaeta sp.
TAAAAGAACAATTAGCAAGTGATCTGCTTATTCAGCAAAATCACTTTAGTTCCGAGCGATTCAGGCTGATTACCCGAACGCTCCGTGAATATAACGTTTATACCCATTTTTTGTCAACACAATATTTCAAAAAAAACAATGCTGATCACTGCATCACCCATACACCCTTTACCGTAAAGGATTTAGGGGCTTTTTTATTTTCGACCATCTTTGTATATAAGATAAAGAACCCTTCAATTGAAACATTGACCGTACGACCTTATTTAGATATTATTTTTTCATGGCTCAAATTGATAATCCAGTATATAAGAAATGTGTGAACTGTGGCAGACATAGTCCTGAAGCAAGAATGATTATGGGACAGTTTTGCTCTGAAGATTGTGCCGGTCAGTACAGACGCTGCCCCCACTGCGGGGACTATTTCATACTGGATGAGGATAAGGAGCAAAAGTTCTGTTCTTCAGACTGCCAGAACAATGATAAAATTTATATTCCAGGAGATCATAAGTGAATCTAATATTTTTAGGCCCTCCCGGGGCGGGAAAAGGAACAATGGCGTTCCGCGCCAAAGAGCATTACAACATCCCTCACATTTCTACAGGAGACTTGTTTCGGGCTGCCGTTAAGAACCAGAGCGAACTGGGTATGAAAGTAAAATCTATCCTTGATGCCGGTGATCTTGTACCTGATGAATTAACAACCTCCATAGTAGAAGAGAGATTAAACCAGGACGATACGGTTCATGGGTACATTCTGGATGGCTTTCCCAGAACTCTTCCCCAGGCAAAAGCTCTGAAGAAATTCAGCACCATTGATAAAGCAGTAAACTTTACGGTCAGCGAGGAAGAGGTCATCCGCAGACTATCGGGTAGAAGAGTATGCCCATCTTGCGGTGAAAGTTTTCACATAGAATTTATACCACCAAGGAAAGAAGGCATCTGTGATAAATGTGGTAGTGAATTGTACACCCGGAAGGATGACCAGATTGATGCCATTAGAAACCGCTTATCCGTCTATGCTTTGTCAACAGAACCCCTCATCAGCTTTTATAGGGATGAAGGGAAATTGGTGGATGTTGACAGCAACCAGCATCCCGATAGTGTATTTAAAGACCTGATAGAAACCCTCAGATGAAAAAACCGCCGGATTTGAACCGGCGGTTTTTTCATTTCTGACGTCCCAGACAGTTTATAGGCTCAGAATGTTTTAACTTTGTCCTTATCAGTTATTGTCCCATCTACAGCGTCTGCATCAACAGTTGAATCCTCGCTCAACTCGGGCTCTTTTATATGATCTTTGATCAGCTTCTCCAAATCGCCTTTATAAAGAGGATCCACATATACAATAAGTTCATCCAGGGACTCTTTGTCTGAGTATCCAGCATCAAGAGCACTAATAAGATCAGCCTGTCCCAGGATGATATCATCAAGGAACTGTATCTCGATTTGACTCTTTTCAAAATAATACTCTTTCATAAGACCTTCTTCGGGTTGATCTTCAATCAGAAAATCAATCATTGTCAGGACCTTATCATATTGTTCTGTCTTCAGATAAAGGTCTTTCATAGCCAGATAGATTTCTGAATAACCCTCATACTCCAGAAGGAAGTCTTCATAATACCCGATAGCCGAGTCAACATCATCTTCAGCTAATGATAACTCTGCCAGGAGAACCGTGTATTCCTGTTTATCTTCCAGCCTCAAAAGTCTTTCAAGATAAAAGCGGGACATCCCCCAATTAGCTTTCTTCTTTTCCAGAAGGCACAGATTATAGAGCGATCTGATATGGACGGAGTCCAGGGCTAAACTCTTTCTGTAATAACCTCCGGCTCTCTCAGAATCCCCAACCTTGTACCAGGAATAACCAAGCATCTCAAGTACAAGCAGATTCTCCGGATCTTCAGCTTCCAGATCATTTAATAGCTTTAAAGCGGTATTATAGTCTTCAATCTCTAAATTTGTTCTGGCCAGATTAAAAGCCGCCTGATTCAGGGATGAATCCAGATCCAGTGCGCGTCTGTAATACTCTGCTGCCTTATCGTACTCTTCCAGATCAGAATAAGCATTCCCGATATTGTAATAATCACGGGACAGCTCAATCCGCAAAGCAGCACTCTGACAGGAGGAGAAAAGAAAGAGGCTTATAAGCAGTGAACTAATTACCCAAAATTGTCTGCTCAATAGTCCTGACCTGTGATCGATATAGATTTGCCAATGTAGTTCCATAATCTGCAATCAATTGAATCATATTCCTGGGATACTCATCCTGATCTTTTCCGTTGAGCCTGTCTCCGGCATCCCCTAGCCCGGGAAGGATATAGGCAGCATCATTAAGAACTGGATCCAACCATAATGTATAACAGGTTATATCTTCAATGGAGCGGATAATCTGCAAAGTACCTTTCAATGCGGATATTACATTCAGGAAACGAATGGACCGGGGTTTCACCCCCAGTTTCAGAATATACTTGACAATGGTAACCAGACTTCCACCGGTGGCATTCATTGGATCTGCGAAAATCAGATCCTTCCCATGAAGTGATTCCGGATCAAAAAAAGACTTTTCCAGGTCCAGTATATATTCCATATTATGCTTCATCCGGGATTCATCTCTTTTGATCTTGAACAAAGCAAAGGGAGTGACATATCCCGTAGAAGAGTACTCCTGAATTTCTTTGCTTAGAATCATGGACGGCAGGAGAGCCCCCCGGAGCATGACACACATGACAGAGTTTGAAATGGCGTCATCCACATCAGGAATTTTATGAACAGCATAATTTTGAACAGGAACTGTCACCGGTGTTTTGACAATCAGATGGTTTTTACTGTTTATCTCTCCGCTGTCATAGGCAAGATTGAATAAAAGCTCATAAGCCCGCTGTACATAATAGACAAATTCATCATGGGGAGTCCTCAAGTCTCTGAGCTTTGCGATCAGCCTGGAGACTTCTCCATGCTTGATCTGCGGAGTCTCAAAGGAATACACACGAATAGAATCTTCCTTGGATGTAATCTCTTTCATGAAATCACCCATAATGTCGTAGAGTTTTATGATTTTGTCTGTTTCTTTCCTGATGACCGATGAATTCCCTTCGGCAACAGAAAGAGAGCGAAATGATTCTATGGCCAGGCTATAGTGTTTGTTCATTTCAGAAATATTTTTGTGGTCTTCGTCAGTGAGATAACCATTCAAATCTTCTGCTTTGAGAATGACTTTCTTTTCCATATTCAGTTCCTTGTCACATTAAAATTAAACTCATTATACACAAGAAGGCCGCCCG
>NZ_JAQIBL010000281.1 GCF_027859075.1 Oceanispirochaeta sp.
ATGTTAATCAGAATAATGGCAAGAGATCCACCGATGCTCGGCCAGGTCAGGGAAAAGAGATGATGGGAGATGGAACCTTCCAGTAATATAGCCTTTTTTTTCATTGGACTGATTTTATCATTATGTTTATGATGAGGCTACGGATGATACAATTTATGAGGAGCCTGATGATTGAATACAGCGGCACAAAAAAAAATCATAATAGAACTTCAAAGCAAAATCAACAAAGTTCTCCTGGAGAATATTCTCCCCTTCTGGACGGATATAATCCCTGATCCGGAATCAGGTAATTTCTATGGCAGGATCGATTTAAAAAACAATCCTGAAGCAGGAGCCCCCAAAGGAGTCATTCTCTTTACCAGACTACTCTGGTCCTATTCCAGAGCATACGGTTTCACCGGTCAGGAGATCCATAGGGAACTAGCCCGCAAAGCCTATCAAAGCCTGATAAAATTATTTAAAGATCAGCTCCAGGGGGGCCTGGTCTGGGAGGTTTCAGAACAGGGAGAAATCCTCAGAAATCACAAGCAGAGCTACGCTCAGGCTTTTGGTATCTATGCCTTCAGTGAATACTACAAAATATCAGGAGATGAAGAATCAAAGTCTGAAGCCCTTGATCTCTTCCATAAGCTGGAAGATCATGCCCGGGATAAAAGATTCGGCGGCTATACCGAAGCCCTCTCCAGAGACTGGCAGGAAATGGAGGATGTACGCCTCAGTGATGTTGATCAGAATGAAAAAAAATCCAACAACACTCACCTCCATATCATGGAAGCCTACACAACTCTCTTTAAAGTGACACAAGATCCAGCAATAGAAAAGGCTTTGATCCATGTTCTGGAAATAATGATGGAGAAAATCTACAACAAAAAGAAAGGTAGTTTTACACTCTTTTTTACCGAGGACTGGATAAGTCGTTCTGACACAATGTCTTTCGGACATGATATTGAAGCCGCATGGCTGATCCAGGATGCATTAAATACACTCAATAATGATGATCTTAAGCGGAAATATAAAAAGGCTGTTTTAAAGGTTTCCAGGCAGGCCCTCAATACCTACCTCGATGGAACTCTTGGATCTAAAGGAATAAACAATGAATGTTCTCCTGATGGAAGGATAGATCATGAAAAAATCTGGTGGGTTCAGAATGAAGCCCTCATCGGATTCCTCAATGCCTATGAGATGACAGGTGAATCGGACTTTCTTAGGGCAGCAGTAAATATCTGGACCTTCTGTGAAGAACATCTTATTGACTGGGAAGGCGGTGAATGGTTTTTCTATGCTCAAAATGACCCGGAAACAATCAAAACACACCCCTATAAAGCTGATGAATGGAAGTGTCCCTACCACAATACACGAGGCTGTATTGAATCAATAGAACGATTACAAAGAATAAATCCTGGAGTAAAAAAATGACTCTTTTTGATGAAAGAAAAGAACGGATTGTCAAAGATTACGAAACCCTGATAACAACAACCAACAGAGCCCGGTTCAGCCGCAATGGCCGATACAAACGCTTTGAGAATCCAGTACTGACGGCAGACCATATTCCCCCTGCCTGGCGTTTTGATTTTGATTCGGTTACCAATCCCTTCTTTATGGAACGCCTCGGCATCAATGCAGCCTTTAATGCGGGAGCCCTTTATTTCAGAGAGAAGTTCATCCTGGTGGTCAGAGTAGAGGGCCAGGACAGGAAGTCCTTTTTTGCATTGGCCGAGAGTGAGAATGGTATTGATAATTTCCGATTCACCACACCCATCAGAATCGATGAAACCGAAGATCCTGACACAAATGTATACGACATGAGACTGACATTGCATGAGGACGTCTGGATTTATGGATTGTTCTGCACCGAGCGTAAAGATCCCAGCGCGCCTTCAGGAGATGCAAGCTCAGCAGTAGCCCAGTGCGGTATCGTCAGGACAAAAGATCTAGACAAGTGGGAACGGCTCCCCGACCTCAGGACCAAGAGTGACCAGCAGAGGAATGTGGTCCTTCATCCGGAATTCATCAAAGGACAGTACGCCTTGTATACCCGTCCACAGGACAGTTTTATTGAGGCAGGGTCCGGTGGGGGAATAGGATGGGGATTCTGCAGCACTATGAAGAATGCTGAAATTATTGAAGAAAGGATACTCGATTCAAAGGTTTACCATACAAACAATGAAGTAAAAAATGGCCAGGGACCTGCCCCCATTAAAACTCCAGATGGATGGCTGCATCTGGCCCATGGAGTCAGAAATACAGCCGCCGGTCTTCGTTATGTCCTTTATATGTTTCTAAGTTCTCTGGAAGATCCTGCAAAGGTAATCCACCGTCCTTCGGGATACTTCATAGCGCCTCAGGGAGAAGAACGTATTGGAGACGTATCCAATGTAGTATTCTCAAACGGCTGGATTCGAAAAGGTGATGACATGTTCATCTACTACGCCTCTTCGGATACTCGAATGCATGTGGCCACATCGACAATCGGCCAGCTTCTGAATTATGTAAAAAGCACTCCTACTGACCCCCTCACATCCCGAGGCTGTGTGGATCAGAGACTTGAGTTGATTGAGAAAAATAAGGCATTTTTATAGGATTAACTCAAGAAGTAATAGATGCTCTTTCCTATTTAGAATTGCCGATTATATTTCAGGAAAGTTATTGGTTGGTCAGTAAGCTCCAGGATTGATACTAATTTGCTTCTTATGGCTTTCTGGCATGCAGTACAACTGAGAAATCCTTCCAAGGGATTAATCTTTCATTCAGACAGAGATAGCCAGTATTGCTCTAAAAGATTCCGCAATGCATTAAAGTCCAAAAAGATGCTTCAAAGTATGAGTCGCAAGGGGGATTGTTGGGATAACGCTTGTGCTGAATCATATTTTAAAAGTATTAAAACGGAATGGCTTTATGATGAAATATTAAATAGTAGGCAAGAAGCAAAAAATGTTCTGTTCGAGTATATTGAAGTATTCTATAATTGACAGAGAAAACATTCATATTTGGGGTTTAAAACACCAGAAGGATATGAATCTAAAAGTGTGGCTTAACTGATTGTCCCGGTTGAGGGGACAGGTCCATAGTACCATCGGCGCCAATGAGCTTGACTTCCGTGTTCGCAAAAAGCAGTCTTTTGCTCTTGTCTGTCACTTCCTCGTTCAGAGTCATGCTCATATAGCTGGGCCTGGTCACAAAATTCGTTTGCTTCTCGGACATGCATCCGGACTACGCTCCGCTGCCTCTTCAATCGTCAGTTTAAGCCATCAGCAAAATCCTTTACTTTTTGTATTTGTTCCACCCATCCAGGCCCGAACACGGAATTATAAAAAGAAAAGCCCCTCGTCTTGACGACAAGGGGCTTAAGTTTAAACCGGCGACTCACTCCGCCCTAACGGGCTTCGTCACGTTGTTTGCCTTCGGCAACCAACTTGCTACGGT
>NZ_JAQIBL010000282.1 GCF_027859075.1 Oceanispirochaeta sp.
GAAGGAGACAGTTTTAATCCTTCAGGAGCCTGCAGAATATATGTAGTCACAACGGCAGACATAAATGTGGCAGGAACGGTAGCAATCCAATGGAATTTCTTGTTTCTAAGCATGTACACTGCGGCTGTCCACAGAACGATGGTGGCCAGGGTCTGGTTGGACCATGCAAAGTATCTCCAGATAATGGAGAAGTCGATGAAGTTCAGAGAAAATCCAACGGCAAACAAAGGGATGGCAATCATCAATCTGTTCATGATGTTTTCCTGCTTCAGGTTCAATGAGTCCGCAATGGTCAAACGGGCAGATCTGAAGGCCGTGTCTCCCGAACTGATGGGACAGGCAACAACGCCCAGCATGGCCAGCATTCCGCCGACTGTTCCCAGTAGGCCTACGGAGATTTCTTTAACAACAAGGCCGGCTCCGCCTTGACCTATAACAGCAGCCAGACCGTCAACTCCTCCAAAAAAAGTTACAGAAGCAGCAGCCCATACCAGGGCGATAATCCCTTCAGCAATCATGGCACCAAAGAAAATAGGACGGCCCATCTTTTCATTGGGCAGACAGCGGGACATGATGGGAGACTGGGTCGCATGAAAACCACTGATGGCTCCACAGGCTATTGTAATAAACAGCATGGGGAAAAATGAAAGACCTTTGGGGTGTAGATTGGTCAGGCTGATTTCGGGTATAGAATGTTCACCGAAAAAGAGCATAACTCCCACACCCACTGCCATGATCAGCAGAACAACTCCGAATATGGGATAGATTTTGGCAATGATCTTATCGATAGGCAGGATGGTTGCCACAAAATAGTAGACCAGAATAAGAGAGAGCCAGAACCATTTATTGGCGAAGATACCAGTCATTCCCAAATTTGAAAGGATTCCCGCAGGACCCGCCATGAATACAGTTCCCACAAGGAGAAGCAGGACAACGGAGAAGACCCTCATGACCTGTCTCATCCCGTTTCCAAGATAAATCCCGGTGATTTCAGAAATACTCTTACCATCGTGGCGGACACTCATCATACCGGAAAAAAAGTCATGAACAGCACCGGCAAAAATACATCCGAAGACGATCCACAGGAAGGATGCAGTACCGAAAAGAGCACCCATAACGGCACCATAGATGGGACCGAGGCCTGCAATATTCAAGACCTGAATGAGGAAGATCCTCCAGGGTTTCAAGGGAACAAAATCCACTCCGTCCTGCTGAGTAAACGCAGGGGTTTTCCGTTCGGGTTCAATTCCGAAAATCTTTTCTACGACTTTACCATACACAAAATAACCGACAACCAGTGCGGCCAGACAAACAAGAAAACTGATCATAGTGACTCCTTAGATTCAACGTGAGATCACTTTAGGAATATTTTGAAAAGGACGTGTTGAGTTTTGGAGTGAATGGTA
The DNA here is from genome assembly GCF_027859075.1 of Oceanispirochaeta sp. Taxonomy (NCBI): domain Bacteria; kingdom Pseudomonadati; phylum Spirochaetota; class Spirochaetia; order Spirochaetales; family Spirochaetaceae; genus Oceanispirochaeta; species Oceanispirochaeta sp. The sequence goes on from NZ_JAQIBL010000282.1 coordinate 1,407, forward strand.
GAAATTCGGGAGTGAATGGTAATGAATGCACTAATCCATATGAAAAAGAGTCTTTAATTCAGCGGTCCTGGATCGGCTGACCGGGATAAGCTCTTCCACATGTTTCAACTTGATGCGGTAGGCATTGTTAAACCATGGCTCAACAGCTTCTACATAATTCAGATTCACAGAATAGCTTCTATGGCATTTAAACAGTGTATCATCAGATATAAGTTCTTCCAGATCACTCAGGGATTTCCTGTAGGTAAAAGAACCGTCCTTTGTATAGATCCGGGAATACTTATCCTCGGCAGTCATCATAAGGATGTTGTCAAAATCAATAGGAATGAACCGCCCGTCATAATAAACTGTCAATTTCCTGATATTCTCTTTGCCGCCAGACAGATTCTCATTGTTGAATAGACTCTTTATTTTCTGTTCAAAATCCGAGATCCCATCCTCTTTCATTAAACGGTTTCGGCCACGGTTCAGAGCTCGTTCCAAACGATCTTCCTCTATGGGCTTCAGAAGATAATCGAGAGCGTTAACATCAAAGGCTTCGATGGCAAACTGATCATAGGCTGTTACAAATATAATCTGAGGAAAATGGGAACGGTCCAGAATCTGACGGGCCGTTTCCAGGCCTGTCATACCGGGCATCTGAATGTCCAGAAGGATAAGGTCCACCTCCTCTTTTTCAAGAGAAGACAGGGCTTTCATACCATTCTCGGCCTGGGCGACGACCTTTACATCCGGTTGTTTTTCCAAAAGCCAGCACAGTTCATCCCGGGCCGGTTTTTCATCATCTACTACAAGGACCCTGATCATAAGGCAGATCCTGAAGGAATAAAAATGCGGGCTGTTGTACCTGCCCCTTCTTCACAGCTCAACTGCAGATCGGAAGAAGGACCATAGAGATTGTGCAGCCGCTGCCTGATATTGACCATGCCGATAGATTTAGCGGGCCTATCCTCAGGATCATCACAGAATCCTTTGTCCCGAATCCCCAGACCATTGTCATGGACTGTCAGAACAGTCCCTCCCGTGACGGATTCTGCCTTGATGGTCACCGTGCCCCCATCGGGACAGGGCTGAATACCATGAATCACAGCATTTTCAACAAGCGGCTGAAGCAGCAGGGGCGGCAGATCCAGATTCAGATCCGGCTGGATTTCATACACGACTTTCAGACGTTCACCGAAACGGGCCTGTTCTATCTCCAGGTAAGCCTTTATATGCTTAATCTCGATCTCAAGGGATACGGAAGTATCTCCGTCCTGAAGATTGTTCCTGTAAAATGTTGCCAGATGAACCAGAAGTTCCCGGCCTTTTTCAGGGTCGGTACGAATCAGAGAGACAATCGTATTGATGGCATTGAAAAGAAAATGAGGATTGATCTGAGCCTGAAGGGCCAGCATTTTGGCTTGACGGAGGAGCTGCTTCTGCTCATCAAGACGGCTCAGTTCCAATTGAGAAGAAATCAGAGTCGCCAGTCCACGGGCCGTTTCGATGTCCGCCTGATTGATGGCATTCTCCTGCCCCTTGTAAAGCTTCAGTGTGCCGATGCATTCGGAATCCCTGAGAAGAGGGGCAATGACGGCAGATTTTAGAGCGCAGTCAGGGTGATAGCAACCGATTTCTTCCTGAGTTGCCGCTGTCATTAAAATGCCCGCCCGCATGGCTTCCTTGGTCATCCTTGTGAGAATCGTCTGGCTGGCTTTATGATGGTCCTTGCCGGCACCGGAATGAACGAGTACCCGGTCCCGATCTGTGAAAGAGACTGCGATCAGAGACATCTCCTTGCGGATAATTTCCGCCGCAGCCGATGCGGTTTCATGATTCAGACCTCTCCTGAACAAAGCCAATGTCTGGTCTGCAATCTTCAGAACCTGATGAGACTGGCGGGCAGCCATCCTCTCTCCTTCACTGAAGAGATTCTCAAATACAAGGATGATCAGAGAGCAGCCGATGGAATTCGCTGCAATCATGGGGATGCCGATAACCTTCACCAGGTTGACCGCATCCGGAAAAGGCCTTGCTGTCATCAGAATCAGAACCATCTGCATGACCTCAGCGGTGGCGGCCGCTCCCAGAGCAAACAATGGTTTCCTCACTGAGCGGTAAAAAAGGGGACTCAAAAATCCCGCCAGGGCTCCTTCTGCTATGGTTGAGAGCATACAGGATATCGCCGTGAAACCGCCTACATCGATGCCCCATCTGTGAATCCCGGCGATCAGTCCGGCAAAGATTCCGACAACAGGTCCTCCCAGAAGTCCACCGACAAAAACAGGAACCATCCGGGCGTTGGCCAGGGCTCCCTGAATAGGCACGCCTGTGTAGGTTCCCACCGTCCCCAGTATCCCCAGAACAAGAATGGGAAACAGAAGATCCCGGGTGTTATGATTCTGATTCCGATTCCGGATCATTCTGGTAAACATGCCCAGGCGGGATAACAACAGAGCGACTATGATATTCAGCCCGGTCTGCTGAACCAGGGCGATAATGATCTGAATGATGAGTTTATCACTGTGCATAGGAGAAGTATAAACGGGAGCGTCCCCGGTGAAAAGGGAAATCCCGTTGACAAAATTGAGAGGGACGGTTTAATGGACGCCCCTCCTGTTTCATTCAGAGCTGAATGCTCTCCATTTCATCCCGGGTCGGCGGATTGGCTCCGCTGCGGCTGCAGTTGATACCGGCGGCTTTATTGGCAAAGTCACCCAGTTCTGTGAGTTCATCCCGGCTCAGGGAACTTATCTCATCCCTGGTAAAGAGCCCGCGGAGATGAAACCAGCTCAGCATGGCACCGTGAAAGGTATCCCCCGCCCCGATTGTATCAGCCACGGGAAGATCAAAGAGAGGAGATGTGACGGTATGATCTTTTGTGATCAGTCTGGCACCCTTCTTACCCTCTGTTAAGGCAACCAGAGGAACACCATAAGAAAGAATCCGTGCAACTCCAGCATCAAGATTCATTGAAGGATAGAGCCATTCAAAATCTTCATCACTCAGTTTTACAATGGAACAGACCTTACAGAGCTCCTCAAATCTTTTAATGTATACACCTTTGTCCGGGACAAGAGAAGGCCGGATATTCGGATCAAAGGAGAGGAGATATCCGGAACATCTCTTGATTAGAAAATCGCTGAGTACAGTTCCGCAAGGTTCCTGAGACAGTGAAATTGAACCGAAATGAATGATCCTGGTATCCCCGGGAAGGGACAGTTGATCCAGTTCACCCTTCCTCCAGGACTTATCAGCGGTCTGATTTGCAAAAAAGGCGTATTTTGCCTGACCGTCATTCTGCTTCTGCACAAATGAAAGGGTACTGGATTCATCGGTACGGATAACCAGCTTTGTTCCTACAGAATTTTTATTCAGATGATCCATCAGCTGATTTCCAAACAAATCCGTACTGACCCGGCCCAGGTACTGACCGGGAATGCCCATTCTCGCTATGGCAACGGAAGTATTGTAGGGAGATCCCCCTGGAAATCCTATAAACTCCAAACCTTTCTGACTGACAAAATCGATCAATCCTTCTCCTAAACTGATAATCATAAACCCCTCCTGTTATGGTATTGAAACTCTCTTATTATCCTTGCTGCCGCAGGAATCACGTACAATAATCTCACAGCTGTGAATGACATTCTTTTGCTGTGCACTGCTTTTGCTTTCTATCATTTGAATTATCATATTAATGGCAGATCTGCCAATCTGTTCCGTTGGTTGACGAACCACAGTCAAAGGCGTTTTTAAAAGGGTCAGCCAGCGGGCATCATCATAGCCGATCATCCTGAGATCTTCGGGTATTTTGATTTTCAATTTCTCGGCGGCCAGAAAGGAGGTGTAGGAAAGAACCTCGTTTGTACATAGGAGTCCATCCGGCCGCTGCTGTTTCAGCCAATCGGCCAAAGAGTCAACTGATTCTCTCCGATGTTCCGTCCTGTATACACAAGGATCAAGGGCAAACCTGTTTATGCCCTTCAAATACCCTTTGAAACGTTCTCCCATGGTATAAAACTCATCTCCATATCCAATAAATCCGACCTTTCTGCATCCCCTGTCCAGAAGGATCTCCGTGACTCTTTGAGCAGACCCTTCATTATCAATGCCAATAAAACAGCCTCTGGCACTTTGAGTCTTCCTGTCAATCTGGACATAGGGTTTAGAGGAATGATTCTCCCACTGAAACTCTTTATATTGATTTACCGGAGAAATGATTAATCCGTCGACTCCCTTCTGGAGGAGCAAGTTGATGTATAGATCTTCTTTCTGACTGCTGCCTTCGGAATCGCAGAGCATAATATTATACCCCTGGTCACTGGCAATCTTTTCAATGGACTTGACGATCTCCGAAAAGAAGGTCTCGCTGATATCAGAAAGTATGATCCCGATTGTTTTTGTCCCCTTCCCTTTGAGACTCCGGGCCAGAATATTCGGCTCATACCCGAGCTCAGAGACAACCCTGAGAATCTTGTTTTTCGTTGACTCTTCTACAAGGCGGGTTCCATTTAAGGCGTGAGATACAGTGGTGACTGAAACACCCACTGCCTGGGCGACATCCTTCATGGTGATGCGATGTGTTGTTCTGTTCATACTATGACATCCAGCCCCTCAAACCTTCCCGCAATCGTTTGGCCAATCGTTTACACAGTTTTACATGGAACTATTTGTCTGTCAAGATTGACCGCTCAATCTTCACCCGAAGATGCTATCTGTAAGAAATGAGAAGGCCTCCGAACTCACATTAAATCATCGGAATATTAATAATCATTGTTCCCTTCGTTCCGGACACTGCATCAATCTTTCCTTTAAAATGTTCCTTGATCAATAAATGTGCTGCAGTCAATCCTGACCCCTGTCGCCCTGGTTTGCTTGAAAAACCAAATTTAAAAATCTGCTTTATTACTTTTTCCGAAATCCCCGGACCCGAATCCAGAATGGATATAATCAGATGATTTTCCAGAATACTGATACGAATAGAACAAGTATGATGTTCAAAATCCTCCTGAATCGCATCCAGGGCATTATCGAGAAGGGATAGGAGAGCCTGCTTCAGTGATTTATATCTGTTGGGAAGATTGATATCTCCTTTGATCAACCACTGAATCGTAATCTCATCAGGAATAAGATTTTTCAGATCATCAAACAGTGCCTTTAGGCTGAGCTGTTCTTTCTTATCATAGGCTTCCTCTTGTGGAGTTATTTCAGTAATAATATCGATCAATTTATACTGAAGGTCCTGCAGATTATCATGCAATGTATGAACCGCCGCAGTGACATCCGGGTTAAGTCGATTCTTTTGAGCTTCATTCAGCTTGTCCTGTATATCTTTCAATTTCAGAATTGAACCGGAGCCCATTAGTTCCTCTAAATCATGTATATAATTGAGCAGCCCGGGAATCACAGAAACCAACGGATCAAGTTCGCTTTCTATTGACTGTATCTGGTTTGCCAGATCACTTTTATAAGAGGCATGGCAAACAGCGAGGTTATCAATTCTATTGTTTATAAAGACCCAGGAGGATTTGCTGTCCTCTCTTCCTGTTGATAAAACCTGATCCGATGGAATTATCTGAAATTGGTTCCTGATACGGGAGAGGACGTCCTCGGATGAAAATGGTTTGACAAGATAGTCCTGGGCTCCCAGACTCATTCCCTTGACAACACTCTCTTTGTCATTTTTCGCCGACAGGAAAATAATGGGAATAGATTTTGTCACAGGATTTTTTCGGATTCTCCGGCAGACTTCAAATCCATCGATCGAAGGCATCATAATATCCAGAAGAATCATATCGGGATTTGATTTTTCCAGCATGTCCAGGGCTTCCTGTCCACCCGAAGCAAAACTGAGAGAATAAAGATCTTTGAGTATATTCCCAAGCAATTGAAGGTTAGGAAGCGTATCATCTACAATCAGCAGTCTTTTCTTATCCATCTTATTCATTCCTGTTATTGAGTTTTATCTGGAGATCTTCCAGCATTTCATTCAACTTTGATATATTAAAGGAGCTAATAGCATCCTGCAGTGCATCTGTATAGATCTTACCCTCCTCCCCGCATTGCCGGAGAGCCGGAAGAGCTTCTGTGATATCCGTAAAATCTTTAGTGTCCAATGCTTTTTTAAGCAGAGTAAGCCCCATAGAACTGAGGTTCTCCAGGGACAAGTCACTTCTTTTATCCTGGTTCATTTCTCTGAGGAGTATTGATCGAATAACAGCCACTTTTTTTATTGGTTCAAGATCTTCACAGATAAAAAATTCCCTGTTTGAGATATTCTGATTCGGGATATTCTTCTTGGAAAGTGACTTTATCACAATCAATTTTGAATATTCTGAATACTTTTGGGGTTCCTTTGTCAGGAGGCAGTTCTTCGAAATCATAAACTTTTCATTCAGATCCTTTAATTCATCAACAGGTATAAATTGAAGACGCAACTTCAACCCCAGATCATTCAATTTTTTGGAGAAAAGACTCTCATCGATATAACAGACAAATATTGGATCTGATGAGGTCCACTTTTCCTGGAGGGATATTTTTTCAGTCCTCTTGGAATCAGCCATCTCCATGGGTATGCGAGCGGTGAAACTGCTCCCCATCCATCGATCACTTTTAAGAAGGATCTTTCCATGCATGAGTGTGATCAGTTTATTTGTAATCGCCAGTCCCAATCCTGTGCCTTCAAAATTTCGTGCTTCCTGTTTGTCCTGCTGCTCAAAGAGATCAAAAACAGATTTCTGATCCTCCGGGGGAATACCGAGACCCGTATCAGCAACTGTAAATTGAAGGTATTTTTTGTTGAATTCATAATGGATGAAAAGCTTTATATACCCCCATTTTGTAAATTTCAATGCATTCCCGATGAGGTTAATCAGAATTTGCCTCATCCTAAGAGGATCAAAAATGAGAATCTCCGGTAATGGCTCATAACTCACAAAATCGAAAATCAGTTTTTTATCCTGAGCCTGCAGGTGAAAGAGAGTATAGACCTCGCCGAAAAAGGACACTGTTTCTATTGGAACAGGATTATAGCTCATTTTACCAGCTTCAATTTTTGAAAAGTCGAGAACGTCGTTAATGAGTCCCTTGAGAATTTCACCACTGGAGAGAATGCTTTCCAGGTAGTTTTTCATATCAGGTTCTTCCAGCCGGCCCTTCATAAGTCCGGCAAACCCCAGTACCGCATTGAGGGGCGTTCTTATTTCATGGCTCATATTCGCGACAAAAGTACTCTTCATAATAGAGGCCCGCTCAGCATTATCCCTGGCAAGAATCAGACTTTCTTCCGCTTGCTTCATTGGTGTAATGTCCAGGCAGGTAAAAGCAACTCCACCGGGTTCACCGGCAATATCATCATAAAGTACACAGTTCATAAGTATGGTGAAGGGATCTTGATTTCTATTTACAAGATCCAGTTCGATTTGCTGACTTCTTCTGTTTTTATGGAGAGATGCAATTGTTTCTTTTACAACACTCAACTGTTTCTCGGGAAACAAAACATCAGACTTCTGTCCGGGCAATTCACCGATTGGAATATTAAACAGGTTCTCCCAGTAGGCATTGGCATAACGGACATTCAATTGAAGGTCTGTCAGCATGACGCCATATTCAGCATTGTCAGCAACAGTTTTGAATGTTTCCGCTTCCTTTTCGGCACGCCGATGTTTGGTCGTATCGATATAGACAACGGTGACCCCGATGACGACATCCTGAGAATAAAGGGGTGAAAATATGGCATCGAAGTAGGTCAACTGACCATCTGGAAGTCTATGATGGAGCTCTTGAGATGTGCTTATTCCCTCTAGAGCCATCTTTAAGAACCCGAGGATCTCTTGACCCTTATCATTCTGATGGTCAAGAATTAATTTGTATGGCATACCGCTTTCAATAGTTAATCCGAACTGAGTCTCAATCTGAAATTTATGATGCGAATTGAAGACACGGTAACAAAGGTCCATGTCCAATGAAAAAATACTGATGCCAAAGGAATTATCCAGAATAGAAGAAATTTCCGCCGTGGTATCATCCAGCTGCTTTGAGGTGTTTTTCAGAGCATTCATCAACTTTTTCTGATATCGTTTAAGCTTGACGTCCTGTTGTATTTTATCTGTTACATCCTCCATTATCCCCAGAAAACTGTGACTGGAGTCGACTTCCTGGGCTATGGGAGCGAGAATTGTATGATAATACCTCATTCCGGTCACGCTTTTTATATACTCTCCTGGAAAATCATAATACAAACGGGTCTGTTGTATCTGATGAACAGCTTTTCTGTGTCGCTTTACAGTTTCCATATCAAAAACAGATTCAAGGGATTTCCCCAATATATCCTTCTCGGAAAACCCGAAAAAACTGGTCATCCTGGGATTCCAGAGAGTGAGTTGAACGTCCTGATCATGAAGGTCAAACATATAGATACCGATAGGTAGGCGTGTGATAAGCTTAGAAAAAAAGTTAACTTGCTGATTAAGTTCTCTTTGTTTCAATTCAACATCTGTTTCATTGTAGAGGATCAGGATGCATTCATTCACGTCCTGTTTATGATAATCGGGGATGATGATTAGTTTAAAAAAAGACTCCCTGCTTTTGTAATCAACGACCAATCTTCTTTTAATTACGGCTCCCTCCTGAAAGCATGAATTCACCGCATCAACAATGCCCCGGACAGATTCTGGAAACAAGGAATTGATAGATTCTGATCGAATATCGAAAGAGTCTTGAATATTGAGTGATAAGAATGATTCAAACGCCTGATTCTGATAAATGATCATAAGATCCCGATCTACCACAGCTACCTGATCATGAAGACAGTTGAGAAGTTTTTGATAGAATTCCTTTTCCATTATAACGCTCAAGAGCATACCACCAGTCTTAAAGTCTATATAAGTAGCAGGGATTATCAAGGAATAACTTGTTGTTAAACCTATTGTTTAATAACCAGGCACATCCTTCCATATACTTGTAATAAACTATGTCATCTGTATAATTCTGATATGAGATTTAAAAAACAACGAGAGGCCGTGGCCTCCACTATGCGCAGGCTGTACAGCCAGGGTCTGACGACCTGTTCCGGAGGAAACATCAGTTTCCGGGTGGATGACCACCATGTTCTGATTACTCCGGCGGCTCTGGATAAAGGGATAATCAATTTCCGACAGATTGCCCTGATGACCCTGGAGGGAGAAAACCTGACTCCCGGACTAAAACCTAGTATCGAAACAGGGATGCATCTCAAAATACTGAGGAGCCGGAAGGATATTTGTACCGTTGTTCATGCCCACCCTCTGAATGCCAGCCTGATAACCGCGGCCGATACTCCGTTCATCAGGACGGACCTGCTGGCAGAGGCTCGCTACCTTCTTATGGAACCGGTGTTTGCACCCTATGCTCTGATGGGTACCGAAGGTTTGGGAGACAGTGTATCAAACGCTCTTTCTGAAGGGGCAGTCGCAGCTCTACTCGAAAATCACGGAGTATTGACCATTGGGAACTCTCTGCTGCAGGCTTTTGATCGCCTGGAAGTCCTGGAAGCAGCTGCGGAGATGACAATCAAGATCAAAGGAGCTGTGAATGTTACCCCCCTGAACGACCAGCGTCTGACAGGTATCGACGGTATGCATGCGGGATAGCAAGGTTCCCTGATACATGATTATTGCTTCAAAAAAGGAGAAAAACTATGCCCCTCACACTTAAGGACATGGCGAAAATGATAGATCACTCCCTCCTCCATCCGACAATGACAGACAGAGACCTGACTGAAGGATGTGAACTGGCTCTAAAGTATGATACCGCCTCGGTATGCATCAAACCCTATGCCCTACCCCTGGCCTGCGGCATACTCAAAAGCAGTGATGTACTGGTTGGAACGGTCATCAGCTTCCCCCATGGAAACAGTAAAACAGCCATAAAGCTAAAAGAAACAGAACAGGCTCTGAGTGACGGCGCTGTTGAAATAGACATGGTCATCAACATCGGCAAGGCCCTCGGTGGAGATTGGGCTTATGTGGAAGATGAAATTCGAAGACTCAATACAATGACAGTCTCTGCCGGAGCCATTCTGAAGGTTATCTTCGAGAATGATTTTATGGAAAATGATGAAATAATCAAACTCTGCGAAATTTGCTCTGATACAGGTGCCGCCTTTGTAAAAACCTCGACTGGCTACGGTTTTGTCAAACAGGACAACGGTATGTACAGCTACAAAGGGGCCACAGCGGAACATTTAAAGCTGATGAGAAAAAACAGCCCCGACTCGGTAAAGGTGAAAGCCGCAGGAGGAGTCCGGACACTGAAAGATATGGTCACAGCCCGTATGATGGGGGTCAGCAGAATCGGGGCCACCGCCACGGCAGTCATTCTGGATGAAGCGGAAACCCGGCTGAGCAAGGGTGAGAAGCTGGAAGATCTGGCTGACAGAGAAATCAGCGGAGGCGAATACTAAAAGAGAACAGCCTGTCTTTTTTGCTTTACATCCGGCACTGGAGTATGTAGTCTAAGTATCCCATGGTACCGCAGGAACACTGTTTC